>PNND01000118.1 GCA_013824045.1 Rhodobacter sp.
TGCCGCAGGCGCCTCCTGCGAAGGCGAGATCGGCTTCGTCGGCTATGCCCAAGGCGCGGCCTCCGAAGGCACCGATCCCGATCAGGCCGCCCGCTTCGCCAAAGAGACAGGCGTCGATGCCATGGCCATCTCCGTGGGCAACGTCCACCTGCAACAGACCCCCGGCACCGGCCTAGACCTCACCCGCCTCGACGCGATCCAAAAGCTCACCAACACCCCCCTCGTCATCCACGGCGGCTCCGGCGTCCCGCCCGCCCAGCGCGCCGATCTCGCCGCCCGCACCCATATCTGCAAGTTCAACATAGGCACCGAACTGCGGCAGGTCTTCGGCCAATCCCTCCGCGCCACGCTCAAAGCCCACCCCGACCGGTTTGACCGGATCGAGATCCTGCGCGAAACCGAGGCCCCCCTGACCGCCGCCGCCCGCGCCGTGATCCGCAGCATGGGCGCCGCAAGCCGCGCCACCCGCTAGGCCAGCCCGAACACCCGCCCCAGATGCGCGCGCACCGCAGCATCCGGCGTCACCTCCAGCGCCCGCCGCGCCACCGCCGCCGCCCCCACCCGGTCACCCAAATCCAAAAGGCAATGCGCCCGCACCACCAGCGCCGCCTGATACCCCTCACGCGCCGCCACAGGCAGCCCGTCCAGCAGCGCCAGCGCCCCCGCCACATCCCCCGCCTCGCGCCGGATCGCGGCATGGGCCACCGCACCCCCGACCGTGGGATGAAACCGCGCCAGCATCCCGTAAAGCGCCTCCAGCGCCGCGATGTTCACCCGCCCCGTGATCCCCCGCTGCGCATGCACCGACTGGATCGCCGCCTCGCATTGAAACCGCCCGAACCGCCCTGCCCGCGCGGCGGCCACCAGCAACCCTTCCGCCTCGACGATCATATCCCGATCCCACAGCGCGGGGTCCTGATCCGACAGCGCCACGAACCGCCCCGCACCATCCCGCCGCGCCCGCCGCCGTGCATGGGCATGCAGCATCAGCGCCAGCACCCCCTTCACCTCCGGCTCCTCGGGCATCAACCCCAGCAGCACCCGCGCCAGATGGATCGCCTCCTCCGGCAGGCCCGCATCCGCCGCAGGCCCCGCCTCCCACCCTGTCCCGAAGGCGGCATAGATGGCTTCCAGCACATCCGCCAACCGCTCTGGCACAACCTCCGCTTCCGGCACCGCAAAGCGCAATCCTGTCTCACGGATGCGCGCCTTGGCCCGCACCAGCCGCTGCCCCATCGTCGCCGCAGGCACCAGAAAAGCCGCCGCGATCCGCGCCGCATCCAACCCCAGCACAGTTTGCAGCATTAACGGCGCCCGCGCACCCGCATCAATCGCCGGATGAGCGCAGACGAACATCAGCGCCAGCCGCTCATCTCCGAAGGCAGGTGCCTGCGCCGCGCGCTCCTCCGTCACCCGGATCACATCCGCTACCGCCACCGCCCGCACCCGGTCATGCCGATAGACATTCGCCAACCCGTTGCGCGCCGCCGTCACCAGCCAGCCCTCCGGATTGTCCGGCACCCCCTGCCGCGGCCAGACCTCCAGCGCCCGCGCAAAGGCTTCCGCCAAGGCCTCCTCGGCCAGGCTCACATCGCGCGTCCGCGCCGCAAGAATGGCCAGCAATCGCCCATAGGATAACCGCGCCGCCCGCGCGGCGGCTTCCCCCGCAGCATCGGACAGCGCAGCCGCCACTCTCAAACCCCGGGCGGTGCCATTGGCGGCAACACAGGCCGCACCTCCACCGATCCGGTCACCGCACAAGGTGCCCGCGCTGCCCAGTCCAGCGCGCTGTCCAGATCAGGCACCTCGATCACGAAATACCCGCCCAACTGCTCCTTGGTGTCGGCAAAGGGCCCGTCCTGTACATGGCGCTTGCCATCCACGACCCGAACGGTCGTGGCAAGCATCGGCCCCTGCAACCCGTCCCCCTTCACGATCACCCCCGCCGCCGCCATCGCGCCGATAAAGGCGTTCCAGCCGCCCCAGTAATCGGCCGTCTCCACCGGATCGGTCCGCCGCGCGAACTCCGCCTCGGTCTCGTTCAACATCAGCATGTATTGCATGGTTCTCTCCATTCTTCAGCGCAGCATGGCACGCTTGCGCGCGAAAAGGGACAGGGCAAACAACGCCACCGCGATCAGCACCACGGTGGTGATGATCACCAACTGCTCCGGAATCCCGGCAAACACCCCATAGGCCAGATCACCCGCGAAGAGGGCGACATAGCCCCCCAGCGACAGCGCAAAGACCGGCACCGCCACCGCACGCCGCAACAGCAGCAGCACCGAACCCACCGCCCCGCCGATCACCCCCACCGCAAACACCGCCGTCATCCACCCCGGCAGCGCCAGATAGATTTCCGCCTGCTCCGCCGTCATCCCCGCCGCCATCAGGCTCTCGCCCGTCTGCCGCAAAGATCCCGCGAACTGCCACAGCCCGAACAGGTTCCACCCCAGACCCGCCACTGCCGCCCCCGGCAGCCACACTGCCGCCCGGCCCCGCATCCCTGTCTCCAGTTTATCCATCATGTCATTCTCCTTCATGCCGCCCCGGCACGCGCCGGACATGACCATGACACCCGGCCCCCCGCGATTTCGACAGGTCGCGCAAAAAAACCTTCCACCACCGGGCGCTGAATCCCAACAAGGGCCGGGCAGCATGGTCTGCCCCACAAAAACAAACCGTTTCCCATTCACGATGCGTGAATGAACGGCTTCGCCAAGTGTGCGACGCAAAAAGGCCACAACCTTGAGTTGGATTGCGCGGGTGCAATATCCTTTTCGCGCGATGATGTTATTACAAGTTAACCAGCTTCTCACATCCGCCATCACGCGCGGGCCAACATAACATACAAGGTTAGAGGTTCAGGAATGACGGCGACTTGGCAGAGGAGGCCACAGGACAGCGCGCCGCCCGCCAATTTCAAGTCGTTCCTCGCGCCCACCCTTGGCCGGTTCCGGCAACCGGCAGCGCGCCTGCTCGCCACCCTGACTGCCACGCTTCTCCTTGTCCTGCCCGCCCTCGCCCCGGCCTCGGCGCAGGAACCTGAAACCCTTACAATCGTCTTTCCTGAACCCCTGCCGCCATATGCGATCCTTGATCCAAACGGCGGCGTTACGGGCATCCGGGCCGATCTCTGGGCGGAATGGTCAAAGGTCACCGGCATCCCCGTCACCCTGCGCCAAGGCGCTTGGGCAGACCTGCGCCAGAACACCACCATAGGGACCGCCGATGTGATCGACATGGCGCTCATGGCGCCCGACCGCACCGATTGGCTCGCCTTCAGCCCCGCCTATCTGAACCTGTCCTACGCCGTGTTCCAACCCGTCGGCGACCGCGCCGAAGCACCCGCGATCGCAGCGCTCTCCGATGTCGCCGACCAGATCATCGGCACCCGCGTCGACAGCCCCTGCGCCAGAACGCTGGTCACCAACGGCGCACAGGTGCGCAGCTTCTCCTCCGCTGCTGCCATGACAGAGGCCGCACGCAGCGGAACGCTCAGCCTGTTCTGCATGCCCATCCCCTTGGGGAACACCCTCTTCGCCCGCGCCGGCCTGCAAAGCAGCTACACCCACAGCGCCCCCATTCTCGACATTTCCGCCCACTGGGCCGTGGCCGATGGCAATCCGGCCCTCTTCGCCACCATTCTTGACGGCTTCTCCCGCATACCCCCCGACAGCATCCGCGCGATCGAAGATCACTGGATGGGGGGCCGCGATTTCACCTTCCTCGGTCTGGGCGCTGACCAGCTGCCGCTGTTTCTGGGGGGCCTGATCCTCGCCATCACCGTGGCGCTGGGCACCTCGGTCTTCCTGCGCCGCCGCCTTGACCGCGCCCTCGCCACGCGCGCCGAAATGGCCGATGCCCTGCGCCGCCGCCTGAACGAACAGGATTGCCTCAACCGCGTCGCACTGGCCACCGAAGACATGGCCCGCCCGCTGCCAGATATCCTCGCCGATCTGGCCGATGCACTGGCCACCGGTATCGGCACCCATGGCCGGACCCGCTTTCGCCTGCGCCTCTTCGACGCCCTGCATGACGATTTCCCCACCGGCCTTGCGCCCGACCGTCTCCCGATCTTTTCCCTTCCGCTGATCGTCGATGGCCGCGCGCAGGGTGAAATCGCCGCTCTCCACGTGACGCGGGGTGCGGCACAGCCCCTCTCGCCCGATGACCAGTCGCTGCTCACCCGCGCTGCCGCCCGCGTCACTGCCCGCGCCGAAGCCGCCCGCGCCACCGCGCGCCTTGCGAAAAGCGAAGAACGCTTCCGCCGCACCTTCCACCATTCCGCGCAGGCCACCGCCGTCATCCGCAAGGGCCGCTTCGCCGAGGCGAACGCCGCCGCCCTCGCCCTTCTGGGCTATCCCGAAGGGACCAGCTTCGTAGGCCTCACCCCCGAAGACGTCTCTCCCGAACGCCAACCCGATGGCGAGTTGTCCGTCGAAAAGGCCGCCCGTCTGACCCGCGCCGTCCTGCAGAACGGCACCCTCAAATTCGATTGGGAACATCTCCGCGCCGATGGCACCCCCATCCTGTTCGAGGTGCTGCTCTCCGCCGTCTCCGATGGCGACCAGATGGAAATCTACACCCTGTGGAACGACATCTCCGTCAAGCGCCGCGCCGAAGCCGCCCTCGCCGCGCATCAGCGCACGCTCGAGGCACAGGTCGCCCTGCGCACCGAGGAACTCTCCCGCCTGAACGAAGAGCTTGTCACCCTCTTCGCCACCGCGGCCAGCGGCATCGCCCTGCTGCATGATGATCTGATCCGCAGTTGCAACCCCTCCCTCTCGCAGCTCCTCCTCACCCCACAGGAACAGCTTATCGGCAGCCCCCTCGCCCAGATCTTCCGGGATGAGGCGGAATGGACCGATTTCCGCGATCAGGCCCATGCCGAAATGGCAAAGGGCGGCATCTTCAGCCTCAACAGCGAAATTCGCCGGGGCGATGGCAGCACCCTCTGGGTCGCCATCCGCGCCAATGCGATCGATCCGCGCAATCCCGATGCCGGGGCCGTGCTGGTGATCGACGATATCTCGAACGCCTATCTCGCCAGCCGCCAGCTTGCCGCCGCCCGCGACATGGCCGAACAGGCAGCACAGCTCAAATCCGAATTCCTCGCGCATATGAGCCATGAACTCCGCTCGCCCATCAACGCGGTCTTGGGCTTTACCGAGCTTCTGATGGGCACCCCGCTGGTCGATCATCAGCTCGATTATCTGCGCAAAGTGCAGGCTTCGGGCCGCCACCTCCTGATGATCGTGAACGACGTCCTCGACCTGTCCAAGGTCGAGGCGGGCAAGTTGCATATCGAACAGACCGAATTCCGGCTGGGCGCCGTGGTCAAGGCCGCGATCGACACCATCGCCGCGCCCTGCGCCGAAAAGGGCATCGAGCTTATCGTTCAGACCGATCCCGCCCTTCCCCGCCAATTCATCGGCGATCCGCTGCGGATCACGCAGATCCTGATGAACCTGCTCACCAACGCGCTGAAATTCACAAAGGCAGGTGCCATCACCCTCACCGTCCACCCCCTGCCACAGGGCGGGCTGCACTTCGCCATCACCGATACCGGCATCGGCATCGCGCCCGATCACATCGGCCGCCTCTTCGAACGTTTCTCGCAGGCCGAGGACTCCACCGCCCGCCTCTATGGCGGCAGTGGCCTAGGCCTTGCCATCTGCCGCCAGCTTGCCGATCTCATGCAGGGCGAGGTGGGCGTCCACAGCACGCCCGGCGAAGGCAGCACCTTCTGGGTCAACCTCCCCCTCGCAGCGATCCCCGATGCCGCGCGCGCCATCACGGCCCCACTGGCAGCCCGCAGCCTCTTGGTGATCGACGATGTCCCCGCCGCGGCCGAGGCCATCGCCACCCATCTGCGCGCCGCCGGGGCCACCGTCACCTGCGCCCCCCGCACGCCTGACATCGGAACCGACCGCTTCGACGCCATCCTGATCGACAGCCGGATGCCGGAAACCGACGGCTTCGCCATCGCGCAGACCTTGCGCGACCGCCACGGCCCCGCCACCCCGCCGCTCCTTCTCTTGGCACATAAGGGCGGGCAGGACATCGTCGAACAGGCCCATGCCGAAGGCTTCCGCGATCTGGTGATGAAACCGGCCGAACCCGATCTGCTCATTGCCCGCCTGATCGCGCTCTTCCAATCCCCCGGCACGGGCCTGCCCGCGCCCATCCCCCAGCACACCCCCCGCGCCGCCCCCGCCCATAGCGGCCGCCGCGCCCTCGTGGTGGATGACAACCCGCTCAACCTTGAACTGACCGCCGCCTTGCTGGCCAATCAGGGCCTGACCACCGCCACCGCCACCAACGGGGCCGAGGCGCTTCAGGCTCTGCTGGATCAGGATTTCGATCTGATCCTGATCGACAGCCAGATGCCCGTCATGGACGGCATCGAAGCCACACGCCGCATCCGCGCCCTGCCCACGGCCAAAGCCACTGTGCCGATCATCGGCCTCACCGGGAATGCGCGGGAAACGGAACGCGAAGTGGCGCTGGATGCGGGCATGTCGGAATACATCGTCAAACCGATGTCGCCCGCCACGCTGCGCGCCCTGCTCACCCGCCATCTGGGCGGTGACAAGGCCCCCACAGCCAACGCCGCGAATTAGGTCGGGTAGGGCCAAGGGGCTTGTGAAAACACGCCCCCATCCACCCACAGCGTCTGCCCCGTCACGAAATCCGCCGCGGGCGAGCAGAAGAAGAGCACCGGCCCGGCAATATCGGCGGGCGTGCCCACGCGGCGCAGCGGCGTGATCGGGCTCCACGTGCCGGCATAATCCCCCGCCTCCGCCGCTGTCCGCTCCGTCGCCACCGCGCCGGGCGCCACGCAATTCACGCGGATGCCATGCGGCCCCAATTCGCAGGCCGCCGCCTTGGTGAACTGCTCGATCCCGCCCTTGGACGCCGTGTAGTCAACCAGTTTCGGGAAAGCCACCTTGTTGCAGCCCGACCCAAGATTGACGATCGCCCCCTTCACCCCCGCAGCCACCATCAACCGTGCCGCGGCTTGGGTGTTCAAAAACGTGCCCCGCAGATTGGTCCGCATCACCGCGTCCCACTGATCCGCCCGCAACTCCAACAGCCCGGCCCAGGTCTGTATCCCCGCATTGTTCACCAGCACCGAAGGCGCGCATCCCGCCCAATCGGCGGCCCGTGCATGAAACGCCGCCACCGCCGCCTCATCCCCCGCGTCCGCCTCCACGCTCAGGCACCGCCGCCCCAGCGCCGCCACCTCGCGCTCCACCTCTGCGGCCACATCCGCACTCCCCAGATGGGTCAGCGCCACATCATGCCCCGCCCCCGCCAAGGCCACCACCAGATGCCGCCCAATGGCCGAAGTCCCCGCCGTCACCACCGCAAGTGTCATCGCCGTCCCCCTCCCCTCACGCCAGAATATCCCAAACGAACCGCGCGCAGACCGTCAACAGAAACAGACCGAACCCCGTCTCCAGCACCCGCTTGGGCAGGGAATGCGCCAACCGCACCCCCAACCGCGTCGTCAGCAGCGTAGCAGGGATCGTCAGCGCGAATGTCAGCAGGCTCACATAGCCCAGCGCATCCGCAGGCAGCCCCGGCTTGCCCCATCCCGCCGCCACATAGCCAATCGCCCCCGGCAGCGCGATCAGAATACCCACCGCCGAAGCCGTCGAAATCGCACGGCGGATATCATAGCCATGCAGCGTCAGCACCAGATTGGTGATCGCGCCCCCGCCAATACCCATAAGCGCAGACAATACCCCAATCACCCCGCCATAAACCCGCAGCACGCCCCGCCCTGGCAACCCCTCCGCCAGCCGCCAGCCCGCCCCGCCCAGCAAAAGCTTGGCCGCATTGATCACCGCCACCGCGATGAACACCAGCTGAAACACCATCGGATCGGCAAAGCGCGCAATCGCCGACCCCGCCAGCACCCCCAGCACCACCGGCACCGCCCAGATCCGGATCAGCTCCATATCCACCGTGCCGCGCAGATAATGCCCCCGCGCGGAGTTAAGCGACGTCGGGATGATCACCGCCAGCGACGTGCCCACCGCCATCGGCATCTGCACCGCCTCTGGGTAATCCAGCACCCGGAACAGCTCAAAGAACACCGGCACCGAAATCGCCCCGCCGCCAATCCCGAACAACCCCGCCAGCAAGCCAATCGCCGCCCCCGCCACAATCAGCGCCACGATCACCGGCAGCAGCGCCGCCACCTCCAACTCGCCCATCTTCCGCCTTCCACTCATGTCAGGCGGCCCCGGCCACCCGCGCCCCGTCTTAGGCCGCCCCCCACCCAAGGACAACCGCCCCCCGCTTGCCGAAATCGCACAAGGGCCTAGGCTATGGCGAACAGCACAGCACAGGACCGCACCGCCCATGACCGTGAACACCAGCCCCGTCTCGGCGGGCGAGGCGCTTGATATCCTCCGCGCCGCCCATGCGGCGCAGGCCGCAGGCAGCCTCACCGCCTCATGGATGCTCCACGGCCGCCCCGGCATCGGCAAGACTGAGATCGTCACCCAACTGGCCACGGAAACCGGCGCGCAGCTTTTCGACCTGCGCCTGACCACCATCGAACCGCAGGATTTGCGCGGCTTGCCCTTCTACGACCACGCCGCCCAACGCACCGTCTGGTATCGCCCCGAAGACCTCCCCGACGATCCCGCCCGCCCCGCGATCCTCTTCCTCGATGAACTCACCGCCGCTGCCCCCACCCTGCAACCCACCGTCTACGGCCTCTTGCAGGAACGCCGCGTCGGCCGCCACCGCCTGCCCGACAGCTGCCTCATCATCGCCGCCGGCAACGGCATCGACGATGGCGCCATCGCCTATGACATGGGCACCGCCCTCTCCGACCGCCTGATCCACCTGCACATCCGGGCCGACGCCACCGACTGGCTCACCCGCTACGCCGTCCCCCGGAACCTCCACCCCGCCGTCATCACCTTCATCCGCACCCGCCCCGACCTGTTGGAGACGACCGAGGACGCCATCCGCCGCGGCCTCACCATCGCCTGCACCCCCCGCTCATGGGCCCGCGTCTCGCAAATCCTGCACGCCCTCCCCGACCCGCGCCTGCGCGACCCGGTCATCACCGGCACCATCGGCGA
>PNND01000274.1 GCA_013824045.1 Rhodobacter sp.
GACCGCGACCGCCGCCTGCGCCGCGATGTAACCCGCGCGCAGGATGGGCAGACCGGGCTCGCCTGTTTCGATGCCTGGGCCGAAGAACTGGTCCAGACCGGCTATCTGCACAATCACGCGCGGATGTGGTTCGCCTCGATCTGGATCTTCACGCTCGGCCTGCCATGGCGGCTTGGCGCGGATTTCTTCTACCGCCACCTGCTCGATGGCGACGCTGCCTCCAACACGCTGGGCTGGCGCTGGGCGGCGGGCCTGCACACACGCGGCAAACCCTATCCCGCCCGCGCCGACAACATCGCCACTTTCACCCAAGGCCGCTTCACCCCGCGCCCCACCGATCTGGCCGAGGTTACCGAAGGGCTGGAGTCGACCGAACCCGACGGCCTGCCCTCTGTGCTGCCCCTGCGCGCCGTGGCCCCGCCGCAGACAGGCAAGCCCACCGCCCTGCTGATCACCGATGAGGATTGCCGGATCGAAGACTTCGACCTTTCCGCGCTGGACATCTGCGCAGCTGCCACGCTTACCGCCAGCCACCTCCGCTCCCCCCTCACCGTGGCCGAGGCCGTGACGGAGTTTGAAACGCAGGCGCTGGCCGATACGGCCACCCGCGCGGGTGTCTCCCCTACCGCGCTCAGTGCCGATCACCCGGACATTCTGGCAAAATGGGCCGCGCAAAATGCCGCCACAGAGATTGTCACGCCCTATATCACCCGTGGCCCCCTGCAGGAGTGGATGACTGATGCCGCGCCCTATCTGGCCCAGCGCGGCATCGTCCTGACGGAATGGCAACGCGACTGGGACCGCGCCATCTGGCCCCATGCCACGGCGGGCTTCTTCAAGGTGAAACAGCAAATCCCCCATATCCTGAACCAGATGGTGCCTGCATGATCCCCGTCGCCATCATCGGGGCCGGCATGGCCGGGCTGGCCTGCGCGCGGCATCTTGCGCAGGCAGGGCACGCTCCCGTCATCTTCGACAAGGGGCGCGGCATCGGCGGCCGCCTCGCCACACGCCGCGCGGATGGCCTGCAATTCGATCACGGCGCGCAATATGTGAACGCCCACACGCCGGGCTTTGCCGCGCTGTTGGCCGAACTCGCCTATAGCGGGGCCACAGCACCTTGGCAGGATGAAACGGGTCGCACCCACACGGTCGGCACCCCCGGCATGGCGTCCCTCGCCAAGGCGATGGCCACTGGCCTGACCATTCATCA
This sequence comes from Rhodobacter sp., assembly GCA_013824045.1. Taxonomy (GTDB): domain Bacteria; phylum Pseudomonadota; class Alphaproteobacteria; order Rhodobacterales; family Rhodobacteraceae; genus Paragemmobacter. The sequence goes on from PNND01000274.1 coordinate 1,214, forward strand.
GAACGCGCAGGTCACCGCGATCACGCAAAGTGGCGAGGGCTGGCGCTTGCGCATCGGCGATATCGACCACCTCGCCGCCCGTGTCGTCGTCACCGTCCCCGCGCCGCAGGTTGCCCCGCTTCTGGGACAGGATCATCCTTTGGCTGCGGCCCTCTCCGCCGTTCGTCTTGCCCCCTGCCTTACACTCATGGCGGCAATCCGTGCGCCTGCCCCGTTCATCACCCACAACCAGCCCGACGACGATCTGGCCTGGATCGCGCAAGACAGCAGCAAGCCGGGCCGCCCCACTGGCGATGCCACCCTTTGGGTCGCACAGGCCAGCCCCGCCTTCAGCCAGCACCATCTGGAAAAAGGCCCCGTCGAAATCACGGCGTTGATGCTGCCCCTCCTGTGCGAACGCTTGGGAGCAAACCCAAACGCCGTCACCCATGCCGCCGCCCATCGCTGGCGCTATGCCCGCGTCACCGCGCCTCTAGGGCAGCCCTTCCTCGCCACGCCCGATGCCACACTCTACCTCGGCGGTGACTGGTGCCTTGGCCCAAGGGTCGAGGCCGCATGGACTAGCGGCACCGCCATCGCCAGCGACACGCTGGCCCACGTCGCATGATCGCCGACCCCCGCATCGCGCGCCTGCTGGCGCTGATCCGCGCGGCATTGAACCCGCCAGCGGGGGCCGGGCGTATCGCGCTGGCGCTGACCCTCGGGATCATTTGCCATACGGTCTTTGCGCTGGCCGTTCTGGCGATGATCGTCGCCATGTTCTTCGGCCTCAGCCAAAGCTTCGGTACCGTGCCATGGCCATGGGCCATCCTCGCCAACGCAGCCCTGATCGCGCAATTCCCGCTGGCCCATTCGCTCTTGCTCACTGGCCCCGGCGGGCGCTTGCTCGCCCGTCTGATCCCCGGCCCCCACGGCCAGACGCTGGCCACCACCACCTATGCCATCATCGCCTCGGCCCAACTCCTCGCGCTCTTCACACTCTGGACGCCATCGGGAATCATCTGGTGGCAAGCCGAAGGTATGGCGCTTTGGCTCATCACCGCCGCCTATGCAGCAAGCTGGCTCTTGCTCCTCAAGGCCAGTTTCGATGCCGGGGCCGAAGTGCAATCGGGCGCCCTGGGCTGGATGTCCCTGATGGCGCGCATCCGCCCCATCTTTCCCGACATGCCGACCGAAGGCCTCTTCCGCATCATCCGCCAGCCGATCTATGTGGCCTTCGCCCTCACGCTCTGGACCGTCCCCGTCTGGACCCCGGATCAACTGGCCCTCGCCCTCAACTACACCGCCTATTGCCTCTTTGCCCCCCGGCTCAAGGAACGCCGCTTCGCCGCCCGCTATGGCGACCGGTTCTTGCGCTACCGCGCCCGTGTCCCCTATGCCCTGCCCCGCCGCATTCCCGCCAAGGACCACACCCATGCGCAATGACCTCACGATCTATGACCGCGTCGCCGATCGCTGGTGGTCGGACGATATCCGCTGGGTCCGTACGCTGAAAAACCTCGTCCCCGGCCGTCTGGCATGGTTCGACACGCACATCGACTGGCAGGGCAAGGATGTGCTGGATCTGGGCTGCGCCGGGGGTTTCATGGCCGAGGCCATGGCCCTGCGCGGCGCCAACGTTACCGGTATCGACCCGGCCGCCGAGGCGATCGAGGCCGCCCGCCGCCACGCCCGCGCCTCCGATCTCCGCATCGGCTATGATGTGGGCGTGGGTGAGGCGCTGCCCTATGATGGGCAGGCTTTCGATGCCGTGGTCTGCGTCGATGTTCTGGAACATGTCAGTGACCTGAACCGCGTGCTGGCCGAGGTAACGCGCGTCCTGCGCCCCGGCGGCCTGTTCCTGTTCGACACGATCAACCGCAATCCACTGGCCCGTCTGGCCACGATCACCGTGGCCGAGGATATCCTGCGCCTCTTGCCGCGCGGCACGCACGACCCGACCCTGTTCATCAAACCGCGCGAGCTACGCCGCGCCCTGACCGGCGCGGGGCTGGTCCCCGGCCCCGTCACAGGGCTTGGCCCGCGCGGGGTAAACCGCCGGCTGGACCTGACCTTCGGCCCCTTGCCCCTGACCGCGATCCTTTACATGGGGATCGCGCGAAAGCCGCTGACCGCGTGATCAGGCGGCGTCCTGCCCGCCCTTCACCCCGGTGATGTAGCTGACGATATCGTTGCCATCGGTTTCATCCTTCCGCAGGCTGGCAACGATCCGGCCCCGGCGGAACACCACAATCCTGTCCACCAACTCAATCACCTGCCGCAGATTGTGCGAGATCAGCACCAAAGGCACCCCCCGCTCCTTCAACCCCCGAATAATGTTCTCAACCTGCGCGGTTTCCTGCACGCCCAGCGCGGCGGTCGGCTCATCCATGATCACCAGCTTGGATGCAAAGGCCGCCGTGCGCGCGATGGATACGCATTGCCGCTGCCCGCCGCTCATGTTGCGGATCGGATTGTCGACATTGGGGATCTTTACTGCCGTGGTCTTCAGCGCCTCCAACGTGCGCTCCCGCATAGCCTTGCGGTCAAGGATGGAAAACGGCCCCAGCCGGAACCGGAACAACTCCCGCCCCAGAAACAGGTTCGACGGCACATCCAGATCATCGGCCAGCGCCAGCGTCTGAAACACGGTTTCAATCCCGGCTTCCCGCGCCTCCAAAGGCCCCGCGAAATTCACCTCGCGCCCATCAAAGAATATCTGCCCCGCGCTTTTCTGCTCCACCGCCGTGATCTGGCGCACGAAGGTGGATTTCCCCGCCCCGTTATCGCCCACCACCGCCACATGTTCGCCCTTGCGCAGGATGAAATTGGCATCCTCCAGCGCATGCACCCCGCCATAGCGCTTGGTCAGCCCGCGCGTCTCCAGAACGATGTCATCCATCCGATTACCCCCGCACCCGGCCGCGTTGCCGCCATTGATCCAGAACCACCGCCGCCACGATGATGACGCCCTTCACCATTTCCTGATAATAGGCGTCCAGCTTCAGGAAGGTGAAACCCGAGATGATCACCCCAAAGATCAGCGCCCCAAGCACGGTGCCGAGGATCGACCCGCGCCCGCCCGCAAGGGAAACGCCGCCGATCACCGCCATGGCAATGGCGTCGAGTTCATACATCACCCCCATGCCGGCCTGCGCGGTCAGGTTCCGGGACGACAGCACCACCGCCGCCAGCGCGGCCAGCATACCGGCGATGGTATAAACCAGCACCTTGTGGGCGTTGACATTGATACCCGACATCCGCGCCGCGGCCTCGTTCGAGCCGATGGCATAGCAGTGCTTGCCATAGCGGGTATAGGTCATCACGCAATGGAACAGGATCGCCAGCGCCATGAAGATCAGCACCGGGTTCATGCCCTGGCCGATGGCGGCGTATTGTTCTGTGGGGAAGGAGATGGGGTTGCCCTTGGACCACCATTTCGCCGCGCCCCGCGCGGTGACCATCATGCCCAGCGTGGCGATGAAGGGGGGAATGCGGGTATAGGCGATCAAGGCCCCGTTGATGAACCCCGCCGCCAGCCCGCAGGCAAGGCCCACCAACACCGGCACGAGGATCGGCAGGTCCATCAGGCCTTCGCCGAAGATGGCCTTGGGATTCGGGTTTCCGTTCACCATCGCCGTCTGGGCAAAGCTCATGGTCACCATGGCGGTGACGCCGACGATGGAGCCCGACGACAGGTCAATCCCGCCGGTAATGATGACCTGCGTCACGCCCAGCGCGATGATCCCCACGATGGATACCTGCAGGATGATGATCGACAGCCGCTGATTGTTGAACAGCGTGTCCACATTCTCGCGCGTGTTGAACAGGAAGCTGTCGCCAAGGAACAACCGCCCGATCAGTTCAAAGGCGACAACGATCACCACCAGCGCCAGAAACACGTTCAGTTCCTGCGGGCGCTCTTTCTTGCGCGGGTCGTATTTCAGCCCGCCCAGCCCATGCGATGCCTCTGACACGGCCATCCCCTCCCGAAGAATTCTGCTGCAAAGCTTCCCCCCGATACACTGCACCGGCAAGAAGAAAGGGGGCGGCCCGTCAAGGCCGCCCCGATCCGGTCAATGACCTCAGTTCTTGGCGAGGAAGTCGCCGATATTGGCCGGGGTCACCAGCTGGAACGGAATGTAAACCTTCTGCTCCACCGTTTCGCCCTTGGACAGCTTGATCGCCGCATCCAGTGCGCCTGCGCCCTGGCCTGCCGCATCCTGGAACACGGTGATGTCCAGATCGCCCGCCTGCATGGCCGCCAGTGCATCCTGCGTCGCGTCCACGCCGCTGACGATGACCGTGGCCATGTCGATGCCTGCCGCCTTCATCGCCTGAATGGACCCGATGGCCATTTCATCGTTGTTGGCGATGACACCATCAAACTCCGCCCCGGCCGACAGCCAGTTCGTCATCAGTGACTGCGCCTGATCGCGCGACCAGTTCGCCGTCTGCTGGTCGATCACGTTGATGGTCACAGGGCATTCACCCGCCTCGATCACATCATAGATGTTCTGCGTGCGCTGCACGGCGGCCTGGTTCGACAATTCGCCCTGCAGGACATAGACATCCACCGCCGTCTCGCCCGCCTCGGCCCACAAACGGCAGGATTCCTTCACGCCCTTCGAACTTGAATCCGTCTCGTTCGATGCGACAAAGGCCTGATTGTCCGGCAGCGAGTCCACATTGATCGGCTGGCGGTTCACATAGACCAGCGGCACGCCCGCCGCCGCCGCCGCATCCGACATGGCCTGCGTCGCATTGGTATCAACCGGGTTCACGATGATCGCGGCCACACCCGAGGCGATGAAATTGTTGATCTGGTCCAACTGCTTGGCCACATCATTCTGCGCATCTTCGACCTGCAGGTTCACACCCAGCGACTCGCCCTGCGCGATCATGCCGTTGCGCAGCACGGTCAGGAAGTTGTCGTCGAACGCTGCCATCGAAACCCCGATGTCCTGCGCCATGGCCGTCGTGCCCATCATGCAGGCAAAGCCTGCGGCGATAAGGGTTTTCTTCATGTCTCTCTCCTCCCGGTTGATGCCCCCGTGACTTCACGGTGGGCGAAATCGTGTCGTCTTTCGCTTCGGTCTTCTTCTGGCAGCAGGCGTCCTCCACACCCGTCACCCAAGGCTGAGGGAGTTACCCCTCCTCGTCAACCAGTTTTTGCAACCGGTTGCAAATCGTCATCAAGGACCATCCTGCCCCCCTGCCTACAGAACCAGCTTGCCCAAGAACGCCATGCTCGCTCCCAGTGCCGCCTCTGGATCGTCCAAGTCATGAACCGACGAGGCAAAGGGCTCATAGCTGATCGGCCCGCTGTAGCCTGCCGCGCGCAAGGCCCGGATCTGCGCCACATTGCCCAGCACATCATCGGCATCCACCAGCACCCGGTGCGGATCGCGCATGTCATCCAGCGCGATCATCTCCGTCACACCCGAGACATGCACGATCCCCGTCAAATCCGGGAAGATCGGCCCGAAACCGGCAAGCGCATGGTGGAACGTATCATGCACCATGAAATAGGTGCCCTCGCCGCCCACAGCCCCAATCGTATCGGCCAGCACATCCTTGTAGCGCAGTGAACAAACGGCAAAGCCCAACGGTTCCACCATCGCCTTCAACCCATGCGCCCGCAGCATCGGCAGGATTTCCCGCAGCGCAGTTTCCGTCACCTTCCGGCTCTCGCCCCGGTCCGTCGCTACACCATCATTGCGCGGGATCAGGCTGATCGCCTCGGCCCCCGCCGCCACGGCAATCCGCATCAGCGCCTCCGCTTCGGCGGCTTTGGCGTCTGACCAGTCGTTGAACATCTTCACCTCGGCCAGCGCCAGAAAGCGCAACCCCCGCGCCCGCAACGCCGCCCCCACCTCGGCAGGCGCGTCACCGCCAAACAGCGGCCCGGCCAGATCGTTGCGATACTCCACCCCCACGCAGCCAAGGCGGGCGGCCAGATCGGCAAAGGCCAGCCAATCAATCTTCGGAGCAGTCATGTGGTTCAGCGCAAAAGGCAGCATGGGTATCCACCGCAAGGCAATTGGTTAATGGAATGCTTGTTCCATTTTCCTCAGAACTCAACTGCTTTATTCCACACACCCTATAATCCTGACGATTAATCGTCAGATAGACTCCGCCACATGCAGGTCTGGCGGCAGGAAAACTTGCGCGTTTTCCGGCAGTTCGCCCTTTTGCAGCGCCGCCTGCGTCATCCGCTGGAACAGCACCCGGCACAACTTCTCCAGCGGCGTATCTGTGACCAGCGTCACCACCCCCTCCGCCAGCCCACGCCGCGAATCGGGCGTCAGCGCCGACACCACCAGCGACACCTCTCCCGGCCGCCGCTTTTCGCGCAGGGCGGCAATCGCGCCCTCCATCCCGCCCCCGGCCACATAGATGCCGCGCAGATCGGGATGCAGCGCCAGCTTGGCCTGCACCGCCTCATAGGTCAGTTGCCGCGTCTCCAGATTGACGATGGTTTCCAGCACCTCCAGCTGCGGTGCCGTCTCGCGCAGATAGGACCGGAACCCCGTTTCGCGCAATTCATGCCCGTGCCAGCGATGCCCACCCACGAAAAGCAGCACCTTCCCCGGCCCCTTGGCCGACAGCGCCGTCATCCACCCCGCCGTGCGCCCGACCTTCAGATTGTTCAAGCCCAGATAGCCCGACCGCATGCCTTGCGCGAAATCCGACAGCAGGCAAAACACATCCAACCCCTGCCCGCGTACCTCTTCCACCGCCGCCGTCACCTCGGGGTGGTTGACCGCCGTCGCTGCCAGCACATCACACCGCCCCACCATCGACCGCAGCAGCGACGCCATTTCCGATGGCGCTTGCGAGGCGGAAAACTCAAGCACCAGCCTCCCCCGCACATTGGGCACCTGCATCAGTGACCGGTGCAGCTCCTCGGCAAAAGCCTTATAGAAATCCTGCCCCTGCTTGTGCAGTACCACCCCAAAGCGCACCTCGGGCAGATCGTGGGGCGCGGCGCGCCCCGTCAGGCGATGAAGCGCCGGATGCCCGATCCGTTCCGCCGCCGCCGCAATCCGCGCCCGGGTCTCGACCGATACGGATTCTCGCCCATTCAGCGCCCGGTCGACCGAGGCGATCGAAACCCCCGCCGCTGCGGCAAGCTCTGCCATCCCGACCCGCCGCGCCATGCCCCCTCCCCGATGCATTCTCGTCAATCCCAACCCAATCATGACGATTTCTGACGAAAAACACCAGCGCCCACTATCAGCCTTTGGAATCTTCGTTCTATCCTTGCCGCCTAGGTCGGGATTTGACGGCGACAGGGGGGAAAATGACGGACCGGAACTACAGCCTGCTGGGCCCGGATGGGGCGCGTGCCGTCGAAACCGGTCTGGCCGCTGCCGAATGGTACCATACCGAGGTGCCGCGCAAGGTGATGAAAGACCTTATGCAACGCTCCGATCAACCCGCGATCCGCGATACGGTGATCCTCTACGGCTGCATGATCACTTTCGCCGCCATCGGCATCGCGCTCTGGCCAAGCTGGTGGTCCATCCCCTTCTGGCTCGCCTATGGTGTGCTCTACGGTTCGGCATCCGACTCGCGCTGGCATGAATGCGGCCATGGCACCGCCTTCAAGACGCCGTGGATGAACAACGCCGTCTATGAAATCGCCTCCTTCATGATCATGCGCAACTCGGCCACTTGGCGCTGGAGCCACGCCCGCCACCACACCGATACCTATATCGTCGGCCGCGACCCCGAGATTGCGATCATGCGCCCCCCGGCCTTCGTCAAGCTGATCGGCAGCTTCTTCGGCATCCCCGAGGTGATCGACTTCTTCCCCCGCATGATCCGCAACGCCCTCTCCGGCCCCACGGCGGAAGAGCGGACTTTCGTGCCGCAATCCGAATGGGGCAAGGTGCAGCG
>PNND01000057.1 GCA_013824045.1 Rhodobacter sp.
TGGGCAGGCTCCCTCAAAGGGCAGGATTTCGAAGATTTCGCCGTCAAACCGGCCGAACGGATCATCTCCGCCCTTAAGGACCGCCACCCCGGCCTGCCCATCATCGCCTTCCCGCGCGAGGCGGGCGAAGGCTATATCGGCTTTGCCGCCAAGACCGGGGCCGATTGCGTGGCGCTCGACAATTCCATCACCCCTGAATGGGGCGCTGAACATGTCCAGCCGGGCGGCTGCGTGCAGGGCAACCTTGCCCCCGAACATATGGTCACCGGGGGGGAGGCGCTGGTCCGTGAAACCCGCCGCGTGGTGGATGCCTTCCGCAAAGGCCCCCACATTTTCAACCTCGGCCATGGCATCACGCCCGACGCCAACCCCGACAATGTGCAACTGATGATCGACACGGTCCGCGGGGCCTGAGATGACCTTCCCGCTCTGGGTCTGGGCCGCCCTCATGGGGGCGATAGCCCAGACCGGGCGCAATGCCACACAGGCGGGGCTGACCACCGCGCTCGGCACCGTGGGAGCGACTCAAGTCAGGTTCCTCTTCGGCCTACCCTTCGCCGCCCTGTTCCTGCTGTTGCACTCCACATGGTCGGGCGACCCCATCCCCCTGCCCGGCCCCGCCACCCTTGGCTGGACGACGCTCGGCGCATGGGCGCAGATCGCAGGCACCGCGCTGATGCTCCTCCTGATGCGGGATCAATCCTTTGGCGTCGCCACCGCATGGCTGAAAACCGAACCCGTTCTCGTGGCACTGCTTGGCACGGCCCTGCTCGGCGATCACCTCACCCCCGGCACCTTTGCCGCTATCGCCATTGCCGTGGCCGGCGTCCTGATACTATCGGTCAAACCCGGCCCCAGCCTTGGGCATTTCTTCCATGCCCGCCCCGCAGCCCTTGGCCTGCTGGCGGGCCTCGGCTACGGCCTTGCTGCCATCGGCTTTCGCGGCGGCATCACCGCCCTGCCCGATGGCACCTTCCTCACCCGCGCGCTGACCACGCTCACGCTCGCGCTGACCATCCAGACCGCCACTTTACTGATCTGGATGCTGCTCTTCGACCGCAGCGCGCTGGCAGGGTCCTTCCGCGTCTGGCGCTCATCCCTTGCTGCAGGTTTCCTCGGCGCCTTCGCCTCGGCCTGCTGGTTCACCGGCTTTTCGCTCACCAGCGCCGCCAATGTCCGCACGCTGGCCCTGATCGAGGTGCCTTTGGCCCAGCTTGTCTCTTGGGTCCATTTCAAACAAAAGACCACCCAGAGGCAACTCCTCGGGATGGCCGTCATCCTCTCCGGCGTCGCCGCCCTGCTCTGGCAGCAGGGCTAGCGCGCCCGCTTCAGCCTTCCGCGATCAGGGCAAGCCGCGCCTCGGTCACCCGCACAAGATGCGCCATGCTGCGATCCAGATTTCTCTCCGTGATCAGGTCCCACTCCGCTCCCAGACGCCACATCGTCTCATAACAGCCGGGGGGCACACGCGTCCCATCCGGGCGGTCAAGAAAGAATCTGTGGCTCATTTGCCGGGAAACAGCCCGCCCCGGCGCTGCAAACAGCAGGTCCACTACCATCCGCCCCTCGGGCAGCACGGCCGTGATGCGCGTCAGCTCTCCGTCGGTCTTCGCTTCACCGCCAAAGCGTCCGACAAGCGCCGCCACAGCCGCCTTGCGCAAGGCGACAGGCTTGACCGGCACCGCTTCCTCCCACCGCTCCAGATGCGGGCGCGGTGGCTCCGCCTTGGCCCCGTTCAGCTGGAACAGCCGCGCCACCCCTTCAAAGCCGCCCTGCTCTTCGATCAACCGCGCCATCAGCTTTACGGGGATCGTCCGCGCCCACCGCTCCGGCGCGTCGCCGATCCCGATAACGTCCCGCAAGACAGATCGCGCGGCAATCCGGGCCACCAGTGCCTCCTGCGCCATCGGTTCCGCCTCTTGCGCCTCTACAAGGTCCGACAGTTCATCGGCCAACTCCAACCGCTGCGCCTCTTCCAGCAGATCAGCCCGGGCCAGCCACCGTTGCACCGCCGTCGCCGGACAGCCCCGCAATAGCGGAAATCCCGCCACTGCCTCTGCCCGCCGATGCGCCCGATCCACCGCCTCGCCCATATCCTACCCCACAAAGGCCCAAAGGCCGAAGGTCAGAGCATTCCCCGAAGCACAGCCAGCGCCGCCTGCCCGTCGGCATCGTCGGCAGCAACGAAGACCGCCACTGCGCCCACCATGCCCAGCTTGGCCTGCATCGCGGGCCTTACCGTCAGCACGAAACCCTGATCGGTGAAAGCCACTGCCTCAACCGCATCCTTCGCGGCAAAGATGTCGTCGGATACTTCCAGATACAGCCCCTTCCGGTCGCCCGGACGGCCTTCGAAGATTACATAGCCATCCTCGGGGTCCTCGCTCGCCGCAAACCCCACGGCATGCTCGCCGCCCTCAGTGTCGGTCCAGAAGGCCCGCGCCCTGATCTCGATATCCGCCACCTGCCGCATCCCTTCGCCTGACTGCGCCCCCTTATCGCGCGGCAACGGTCAAGTCCACTTGGCGATGGGCGGCAGGCTCATCAGCACGGCATTGGCATCATGCCCTGTCTCCAGCCCGAACTTGGTGCCCCGGTCATAGACAAGGTTGTATTCCGCATAGAGCCCGCGATGGATCAGTTGCGTCTCGCGATCCGCGTCCGAGAACGGCGTATCCACCCGTCGCTCCGTCACCGGCACGAAGGCGGGCAGGAAATGCCGCCCCACCTCCTGCGTGAAAGCGAAGTCCGCCTCCCAGTCGCCGGTATGCAGGTCATCATAGAAAATGCCGCCAACACCCCGCGCCCGCCCACGATGCGGCACAAAGAAATACTCATCCGCCCAGGCCTTGAACTTCGGGTAATAGCCCGGATCGTGCAGGTCGCAGGCCGCCTGCATCTGGCCGTGGAAATACGCGGTATCCTCGGCATATTCGATCGCCGGGTTCAGGTCCGACCCGCCACCAAACCACGCCGCATGCGGCGTCCAGAACATCCGCGTGTTCATATGCACCGCGGGCGCATGTGGGTTCACCATATGCGCCACCAGCGAAATCCCCGATGCCCAGAAGCGCGGGTCCGTATCCATCCCCGGCACACCCCGCGCCGCCATCGCCTTCTGCGCCCGCTCGCCCAGCGTGCCATGCACCTCGGATACGTTCACGCCCACCTTCTCGAACACGCGCCCGCCGCGCATCACGCTCATCAACCCGCCGCCGCCATCGGCCCGAGTCGTGGGTGTCACCTCGAATCGTCCCGGCGCGCCCGTCCCATACCGGTCCTCCAGCCCCTCGAACGCCGCCACGATCTGATCGCGCAATTCGCGAAACCAAGCGGCGGCACGGGCTTTACGGGCATCAAACGGGTCGGTCATCGGTGTCTCTCCAAGTTTACACTGCCATGCCTAGCACTGGAGAACGCCGCGCGCCAACATGGCATTTGGCACCATCCGCCCCAGCGCGTAAAATGCCCGCACATCAAAGGACATCACCATGCGCCGCCTCCTTCTGCCTGCCCTTCTTCTGCTGGTCGCCTGCGGCACACCGCAGGAACAATGCATCAACCGCAACACCCGCGATCTGCGCACGATGCAGAAACTGGTCGATGAAACGCAGGCCAACCTCACCCGTGGCTACGCGATCGAGGAATACACCGTCTGGGTTCCCGTCTGGCAGATCTGCGAAGTTCAGCCCGTCACCGATCCGGCCCTACCCGCCCCGCCCCCGCGCTATTGCTTTGAAGACGAACCGCAGACGCGCACCCGGCCCAAGGCGATCGATCTGAAAGCCGAACGGGCCAAGCTGGAAAGCCTCCTGCAACGCCGCGACGAACTGGCCCGCGCGGCAGAGCCCGTCATCGCCCAGTGCAAGGCGCAATATCCGGAATGATCAAAACGTCGGCGCGGACACCGCATCCAGCAGTCCGCGCCCGCCATCCAGCGTCAACACCTGCCCGGTCATGAAGCCGGATGCATCGGATGCAAGGAAATGCGCCGCCTCCGCCACCTCATCGGCGCTGGCGATGCGGCCCAGCGGCGTGCCCGCCTCGATCAGGTCGCGCCAATTCGGGTGTTCCCGCAACTCGCCCTGCAAGGACGCACTCATCACAGACGCAAAGGATACCGCATTGACCCGGATCCCTTTCGTCGCCAAGGCCACGGCCAGCGACCGCGTCATCTGCTCCACCGCCGCCGAACTGATCGAATAGCCCAAAAGCTGCGGCTGCGTCCGCACGGCGGCCAGTGAGGAAAGGTTGATGATCGACCCGATCATCCCCTCCGCCCCGGCCTTTTCCGCCTTCTGGATCATACGCTTCGCCGTCATCTGGCTCAGCCGCAGGCTGGTCAGCAGGTTCTGCTCCAGCAGCTCCTCCACCGCGTCTTTTTCCGGGTCCAGCGCGTCGGACAATGCGCATTGCCGGCTCGCGTTCACCAGAATGTCGATCCGGTCAAAGGCATCCACGGTGGCCGATAGCAGATTCGCCATGGTCAACTTCTGGCGCAGATCGCCCGCGAACATGCGCACCTGCCCTTCGGCCCGCGCCTCTTCGCCCACCTGATCTTCCAGCCGCACCTCGTCCATGTCGGCGAACATGACATTCGCCCCCTTGTCCTGAAAGTGCCGCGCAATCGCCAGCCCGATCCCGTTGGCCGCACCTGTTACGATGGCCGTCTTGCCCGAAATGGAAAAGCTCATGGAATTCCCTGCCTAGCGCGCCCTAACCGGGTGCGATGCCCGTATTACCCGAAAGCCCGCATCCCCGCCAATATCCTGCACGTCACGGAACAAGGTGGTGAGCACACGATCATACGGCAAGTGCCGGTTCGCAACCAGCCACAGCACTCCTGGCGGCGACAGCATGCGCGCCGCCGCGCCGATGAAGGCGATACCCAACCCCGGATCGGCATCGCGCCCCTGATGGAACGGCGGGTTCATCACCACATGATCCATCACGCGCGGCAGTTTCACCGTGGTCGCATCGGCCCAGTGAAACACCGCCCGCTCATCGGTCACATTCACCCGCGCGCAATCCAGCGCGTCGGCCTCTGCCTCCACCAGATGGCATTCCTTCACGCCCGCCCGGCCCAGCACCGCCTGCGCCAGATAGCCCCAGCCCGCGCCCAGATCGGCCACCCGCCCCTTCATCTCGGGTGGGAGGGCAGCGGCCAGCAAGGCCGACCCCCGGTCAATCCCGTCGGCCGAAAACACCCCTGCCACGGTGCGGAACCCGGCCACGTCCACCGGCACATCCGCCCAATCCTCCAGCCCAGGCCCCGCTGTCAGAACCGCCAGCTTGCCATGCGCCTTGGACAGCGCGTCGGACACCACCATCCGGCCCCGCATTTCCTTCAGCAGCGCGTCAATCCCGTCGGTCTTCTGCCCGTCCACCGCCACAGGCCCACCCGGCACCACCAGCGCCGCAGCCATTGCCACCAGCGCCCGCGCCTGCGCCTTGGCGCGCGGCAAGCAGACCACCGCCGCCGCATAGGGCCCCGCGCCCGCACGCAGTACAGTGTGGCCCCGCGCCGCAAACCAGTCGAAATCCGGGCGGAACCCCGTGATCACCTCGACTCGATCCTTCGGCAGATCGGCCAGATCGTCCCCGATCCGGGGCCGGATCACCGCCACCTTGCCAGTCGCAGGCACAACGAGCAGCCCGCTTTCCAGCGCCTGGGTCAGTCGGGCAGATCGCATCGGGTATCCTCTCGCAAAACGCCGCGCACCATAGGCATCGCCCCGCCGGAACCCAAGGCGAAATCTGACACAGATTTCGCGCCGTTTCCTGACACAGGAAACGAAAAAACCGCCCCAAGGGCGGTTTCACCGGAATTTGCTTCAAATTCCGCCGCGATTTCTGCGTCAGAAATCGCCCGGCAGCACAGAGTGACGGATCACTCCTTCTCCATCGTGCATTGCAGCGGGTGCTGATGGCGGCGCGCGAAATCCATCACCTGCGCCACCTTCGTCTCGGCCACCTCGAAGGAAAACACCCCCACCACCGCAAGCCCCTTTTTGTGGACCGTCAGCATGATGTCGAAGGCCTGCGCATGGCTCAGCCCAAAGAACCGCTCAAGCACATGCACCACGAATTCCATCGGCGTGTAATCATCATTCAGCAACATCACCTTGTACAAAGGCGGGCGCTGCGTCTTGGACTTCGTCTTGGTCAAAAGACCCGAGTCGTTCCCCGGTCCCTCAGGGGTGCCAGACAGGATGATGGGGCTCAGGCTCACTTGACGCTGACTCCGGGTAAAGGATTGGGGGATTCGCGATAACGAACGTACGCAACAGTATAATCCATTCGCGCGCTTGGAAAAGGGGGCCGCCCGCGCCGCGCAGCCAATGCTTGCACCCAACCCCGTCCCACGGCATCACAGCATGGCGAACAGGGAACACCCGCAATGCCGAAAGACCGCCGCATAACCACCATCGGCTTCGATGCCGACGATACCCTCTGGCAGAACGAATCCTTCTTCCGCCTGACGCAAGACCGTTTCACCGCGCTGCTTGCCGATTACGCCGACCCCGATCATCTGCATGACCGCCTTCTCGCCGCAGAACGCCGCAACCTCGGCCATTACGGCTTTGGCGTCAAAGGCTTCACCCTGTCCATGATCGAAACGGCCATTGAGGTGACCGAAGGCCGCGTTCCCGCCGCCGTCATCGCCGATCTCATCGCCGCCGGGCGCGAGATGCTGGAACATCCCATCGAGCTTCTCCCCCATGCCCGCGACGCGGTCGAGGCGCTGGCGGATACCCACCGCGTCCTGCTGATCACCAAGGGCGACCTGTTGGATCAGGAGCGCAAACTCGCCCAATCCGGCCTTGGCGATCTGTTCCACGGGGTCGAGATTGTGTCGCACAAGACCGCCCCCGCCTATGCCACGATCTTCACCCGCCACGGCCAAGGCCCGGACCGTGCGCTCATGGTGGGCAACTCGCTCAAGTCCGATGTCATCCCTGTGATCGAGGCGGGCGGCTTCGGCGTCCACGTCCCCCACGGCCTGACTTGGGCGCTGGAACATGCCGATCCCCCCAGCGATCACCCCCGTTTTGCGGCGCTGGATCATCTTGGCCTTCTCCCCGATCTGGTATCCAACCTCGGCTGACACACCAAACCTAGCGGCCCCTCACAACACCCGGCAGGTTTGCAACACCTCAGCTACACCATGAAAGCCATTGAAATTCAGGGGTTTTCCGGAAGAAACCCATGTGCTAGCCTTTCGGTCAGCAGATAAGTCCCACAAAAAACCGGGGCAACCTGAGGCAGGCACAAGGAACCAGCGACGTGGCATCGCTCATGGGGCATTACGCCCGATTTCTTACATTCATGGCCCTCGCGGCCTTCACCGCACTCCTCGCCGCGTCACCGCTGCGCGCAGCCCCTTATGCCTCGATCGTGATCGACGCGCGCACCGGCGAAGTGCTCTATTCCGAAAACGCCGATACCCGCCTGCACCCCGCCTCGCTGACCAAAATGATGACCCTCTACATCGCGTTTGAGGAGATTCAGCGCGGCAACATCTCGCTAGATACGATGGTCACCATCTCCAAGCACGCCGCCGCCCAGCCCCCCTCGCGGCTTGGTCTGCGGTCGGGGCAAAAGATCTCGCTGCGCAACCTGATCCGCGCCGCCGCCATCAAATCCGCCAATGACGCCGCCACCGCCATCGGCGAGGCGATCAGCGGCAACGAAGCCGATTTCGCTCGCCGCATGACCCGTACCGCCAAGGCGCTGGGTATGTCGAACACCACCTTTAAGAACGCCCATGGCCTGACCCAATCAGGCCACCTGTCCACCGCGCGCGACATGACGATCCTTGGTCGGCATCTGTTCTATGACTATCCGCAATACTACAACCTGTTCTCCCGCCGCTCGGTCGATGCGGGGCTGGCCACGGTGAACAACACCAACCGCCGCTTCCTTGATGCCTATGAAGGCGCGGATGGGATCAAGACGGGCTACACCGTCGCCGCTGGCTTCAACCTTACCGCATCGGCGGATCGCGGCGGCAAGCGGCTGATTGCAACCATCTTCGGCGGCAAATCTACCGCCGACCGCAATGCCAAAATGATGAAACTGCTCGATGTTGGCTTCGGCAAGGCGCCGCGCAACGCGCCGGTGAACCCGCCGGCCGCGCCCAGCTATCAGGGTGGCGAAGAGATGCTCGTCGCCGATACCGATCTTCCCGTCACCGCCGATGGCGCGGGCAAGACTGTCCGCGCCTCCATGCAGATCACCAGATCGCTGCGCCCGCAGCCCCGCCCGGGCGCGGCCAGCACGCCCCCCGAAACCGTGGTCGCCACGGCCGAGGCGGTGGATGCCATGCAATCGGGCATCGAAGGCGCGCTCGCCGCCGCCCTCGCCCCGGAAGACAGCCTTGAGGCGCAGGCCGCCGAACTGGCACAGGCCGCAGCACCCGCCGCTGCCCTCGCTGTCGATGATGTGGAACTCGCCTCTGCCGGCACCAGCGCCAACGATGCCCTGCCTGATGCCGAAGCCCTCGCCGCCGCGCTTGCCCCCCTGCCCGAAGGCACCGCGACCGAAACCATGGCCCAAGCCGCGCCATCAGAGCCGGAACCCGAAATCATCCCCTTCCAGGTCGTCTCCGCCGCAGGCGTGGCTGTTTCGCCCCGCCCGCAAAAGCGTAACGCTCCGATCTTTGACGATGTCAGCGCCCCTACCACCACCGACCTGCCTGCAGAGCCGGAGGTGATCCTGTCCGTCTCCACCTCGGGTGACAGGCATTGGGGCGTGAATGTCGGCCGCTTCGGTTCCAGCTTTGATGCGGAGCGCGCCCTGCTGCGCACGCAACTGGCGGAAAGCGCCACGCTGAACGGTTCCTTGCGCAAGGTGATGCCGCGCAGCGGCGGGTTCGACGCCACCTTCGTCGGGCTGACGCAGGATCAGGCCGATCTCGCCTGCCGCCGCCTGCAGGCCCGCGCGATCCAGTGCTTCACGATGGGGCCGTAGCGGCCGCCTTCCCGCATCCAAAAATCTTGAAAGATTTTTTCCTGCGCCCCTAGGCGCAGATCACGGCTTGGGATGATCGTCCCATTCCTTGGTCAGGATGCGGTTCGC
>PNND01000086.1 GCA_013824045.1 Rhodobacter sp.
ATCAGATCAGCCAAAAGCGAGCGGCTTGAACTCGGACGTCAGGTTGATGCCGGGGAAGTCCGCATTCGACACCAGATCAAGCTGGAACTGGAACGGCCCTTCGCTGGCCTTGTTCCACTGCCCGCCTGCCAGACCGCTGACCGCACAGTTGTGCATCGGGCCGGTGCCGAAATCGACGGTGCCGACAGCCGTTTCCGCCTTCAGCTTGGGCATCGCTGCGGCCATCGCCTCTTTGTCCTTCGGGCTGCCAGCCTGCACGGCCAGAGCCAAAGCCGCATCGAACAGGGACGCCGAAGCGCCAAGCGCTTGTGCCCATTGAGCGCCCGTCGCGGCCTCGTAGCCGGCGGCCAATTCGGCGTTGGTCACGCCTGCCGCAGCAGAGGCAAACGGGAAGGCGGGGTGCCAGTAGACGCCGGTGCAGAGACCCTGACCAAGATCACCCAGACCTTCCATTTCGGCTGCAAACAGGCCAGCCTTGGCCATCTGCATGATCTTCAGCTGCTGAGCCAGACCCTGCTGCGCTGCCTGACGCCAGAACACCGGGAAATCCGGGGGGAACGGGAAGCAAACTACGATCTCGACGCCTGCATCCTTGAACGCGTTGATCTGGGTGCTGAAATCCTGGCTCATGTTCTCATAGGGGCCAGCATCCACAACTTCCCAACCGGCCTCGGCCAGCTTGGGCAACAGCCCTGCCCGGATCGCGTTGCCATCGGCATCAGACGGTACCAGCGTGCCGACCTTTTTGTTGGTTTCAAGCAGCGACCATTGGCCGTTGTACAGGTTCAGGAAGTTTGCCGAGCCGAAGGAGTAGTGGAAGGTCCACTTGAACGAGGGTGCATCCGGCTTGCCGCCACGGCCAAAGTAGAAGGCCTCCCACGGGGCGACGGTCGACAGGCAAGGCGTGGCGCCCGCCTCGCAAGCGTCCGAGACCGGGTTGACAGTTTCCGGGGCCGAATGCGTCAGGATCAGGTCGGGCGCTTCCGAATTGATCATGTCACGGGTGATCTGGCTGGCGCGCACCGGGTCTGATTGTGTGTCGGCAGTGACGATCTCGATATTCATCTTGGTGCCGTTCACATCGATACCACCGGCCAGATTGGCCGTGATGGTTTCGATCAGATAGCTGTCATGCGCGCCGAAGATGCCCAGAGGGCCGGACTGCGGGCCGATGTAGCCGATCTTGAATGTCGCGGCATCCTGCCCGAAGGCGCGGGTGCCGATCAAGGGGGCGGCAAGCGCCGAACCCGCGATCAGGCGGTTGAAGCTGCGGCGGCTGATCGGTGTCGTTGCAGACGTCATGGTATCCTCCCGTACTGTGTTACAATTTGATTTTCTTGGGTTTTCAGACATAAAGCGCATCTATGCCGCCATCGACGGGCAGGTTGATCCCTGCCACCCAGCGGGCCGCGTCCGAGCACAGGAACAGGATCGGCGGCGCGATTTCGTCAGCGATGGCCGGGCGCTTGATGTTTGCCGCATCGGCGGCGACACGCTCTTCACCCAGCATCTGCACGAATTCGCCAAGGATCGGCGTGAACACCGGGCCCGGCGCGACAGAGTTCATGCGGATGTCGTTCTGCATGAACATCTCGTAGCCGCGCTTCTTCGTCCAGACGATCAGCGCTTCCTTGAAGAACTGATAGCAGGTCTCTTGCGGGACCGGGTTCTTGGCCAGCCAGGCAGCCCCTTCGGCAAAGGTCTTGGTTGCTGCCAGCGCCTTGTGCGCATCCAGCCGTTTGGGCCATTCGGCGCCCAGGATCGACGAGATGTTGACCACCGCACCGCCCTTGGCCAGCTTCGGCAGCAGGGCCTCGGTCAGATGGCGCAGACCAAGGTAGTTGACGCGCGCCACGAGATCCTTGTCGGCCATGCCGGACACGCCCGCAGCATTGACCAGCGCATCAATGCGCCCCGGCAGCGCCGCGACTGCCGCGTCAATGGATGCGGTATCGCCCATGTCGATTTTGACGAAAACGTCCAGCGAGATCATCGGATCATTCCGATCCAGCCCGATCACATGTGCGCCCTGAAAGCGGGCCAACCGGGCGGTTTCAGCCCCGATGCCAGACGAGGCGCCGGTGATGACGATGGTCTTTCCTTGAAGTGTCATGATTGTCTTTCCGTGTTTCGGACAAGCCGCCACCGTCTGCCCAGACAGGGCAGCCGATGGCAGATGTGTTACAAGAAGGGCGCTGGATCAGAACGGATACATCACGGCGTCAGCGCGTGAGGTGATCCAGACCCATTGCGTGAACTCTTCCCAGATCGCCGGACCAGAGATGCGGCTGCCATTACCCGACTTGCCGCGCCCGCCGAAGGGGGCGTTCGGGCTGGCCATGACGGTCTGATCGTTGATGTGCAGATGGCCCACCTTCAGGCGCATCCCCATGCGACGGGCGCGGCCCACGTCCTTGGCGATGATCCCGGCGGCAAGGCCGAATTCGGACATGTTCGCCAATTGGATCGCGTGCTCGTCATTGTCATAGGCCACGACCACGGCCACGGGTCCAAAGATCTCTTCTTCGAACGCCCGCATGCCCGGCTTGACGCCCGACAGCACGGTTGCGGGGAACATCCGGCCGGTCGGTGTCCCGCCGGCAAGCAGCTTTGCCCCTTTGGCAACCGCGTCATCGACAATCGCTTTGACCAGTGCCACTTGCCCGTCCGAGATCAGCGGCCCAAGCGCGCACTGTTCCGTTGCGGGGTTGCCCACCGGCAGGCGGCTTGCTTTGGTTGCAAGCTCAGCAGCCAGTGCATCGGCCATCGCGGCAGGTGCCAAGATCAGCCCCGTCGCCATACAGATCTGCCCCTGATGCAGCCATGTGCCCCAAGCGGCATTGGCGGCAGCCAGCGCAAAATCGGCGTCATCCTGAATGATCAGGGCGTTTTTGCCGCCCAGTTCCAGCTGCACCTTCTTGAGGTTGCGACCGCAAACCTCGCCGACCTTGGCACCAACGCCGGGCGAACCGGTGAAGGACACCATGGCGATGTTCGGATCCTCGCAAAGCGCGGTGCCAGCCTCGCCGCCACCCGGAATGATGTGCAGCAGGTCCTTGGGCAGACCCGCTTCTTCGAACACGCGCGCGATGATGATCCCGCCGCTGATCGGTGTGCGCGGATCGGGTTTGTGCACAACCGCGTTGCCGGTGGCCAGAGCCGCCGCAATCGCACGCATCGACAGGATCAGCGGGAAGTTGAAGGGCGAGATCACGCCGACCACACCATGGGCGACGCGGATTACCTCTTCATCGCGCCCGTCCAGCGACGGCACCACGCGGCGGGTGTCCTCAACCGCTGCAACAGCAGCAGCGCGCAGGAAGCCTGCGGAATGTTCAATTTCGATCGCGGCCTTCGGGTAGATCGACCCGGACTCGCGGATGATCCACGGAATCAATTCTTCACGGTGCTGTTCCAGAATGTCAGCCGTTGCGTTCAGGATGCGGGCACGTTCCGCTGGCGGAGTTGCTTCCCAAGCCGGCTGCGCGGCCGCAGCGGCGGCAGCGGCGCGCGCAACATCGGCTTTGTTCCCTTGCCCGACGGATGCCACATGGCTGCCGTCTGCGGGTGCGGTCACATCATAGGCGCCGCCTGCGGCCTTGCCCCAGCCGCCGGAAAAAATCATGCCTGTCCAGGCATCCTGCTCCAGAAAAATCGGTGCTGATCCGTCCATGTCCGTCCTCCCCTGGCGGGTACCTTTACTGGCAACCCTGTTACGCATCCGCCCATGTGCCTTTGCCCAAGTGCGGCGCTCCTCCCAAAACGCTGGCGGTGTGTCTGGCACATGGAAAACATACCTTTCAAGAATAATTATCTGCTACATCATTATACATCCAAGCTACTGTAAATAATAAATTTTTAGATAAGATATTGCCAAGATGAAGGATTCATGAAATGCATAAAAGCGGCGTTTACTTCATGAAATGATGAATATGACCGAACGTATCACCCTGACCGAAGCCTCGCGACGCGCACCACGAATCACGGCGCGGGGGGATAGCCGGCTGCTAGAGGAGGGCGCCGCCCCAACGCTGGCAGACCTTGCGGGTGCCTTGCAGTTTGCCCTTGGCGACGGCCGGATCTGGCTGAGCGACGAGCGGATGGTGATGATGCAGACGCAGGTTCTGGGCAGCTTGCGGCGCGATGTGATCAAGCGGATCGGTATCGATGCAGCACGCAGCCTTTTTTACCGCACGGGCTGGCGGCAAGGGCAACTCTACGCCGATCTGGTTCGTAAGCGGTTCAATCAGGATGACCTGACCGCCGCCCTTGCCGCCGGGCCGCGCCTTCACACTATGGAGGGGTTCGTCAAGGTCACCACCAAGCGGTTCGAGTTTGACATCAAGCGCGGGCACTACCATGGCGAGTTTCATTGGCACGACAGTACCGAGGCGGTCGAGCATCTGAATGCCTTTGGCGTGTCAGACTGCCCGACCTGCTGGATGCAGGTTGGCGCGCCTGCCGGATTCACCACGGCTCTCTTGGGACAGCCCGTGATCTTTCGCGAAGTTGAATGCATGGGCATGGGGGCCGAACGCTGCGTCGTGATCGGGCGCAATGCGGCTGCCTGGGGGAAGGATGTGCCCGAGCTGGACGAGTTTACTCCATCTACAAGCCGGTCGCGCGCCAAGCCATGGAACCCCGCGACGACCGACCCGAAGCCACCGAAAACCAATGTCCCCCATCCCATCATCGGCAAGACGGCAGCCATCGAGCGGGCGCGGCGGCTGCTGGAACGGGTTGCGGGCTATGATGAGCCCGTGATCTTCTTGGGTGAGCCTGGAACCGGGAAGGAGTTTTTCGCCCGCCGCCTGCATGAGATCGGGCGCACGCCGAGTGCGCCGTTTGTGACGGTGAACTGTGATGCTTTCGCGGGTGGATACGCGGAAGCACCGCTGTTCGGCAAAGGTGGCGCCATCGAGCGGGCACAAGGCGGGACGTTGTTTCTGAACGACCTGTTCTCATTGCCACGACCGTTGCAATCGCAGCTTGCTGCCCATCTGGGTGACGGAGCTGCAACGCGCAAGGCGATGCGCGTGATGTCGGCCACTGGGGCCACCCCGCGCGATGCAGTCACCAGTGGCGCGTTTCGTGCTGACCTCTACTTCCGCCTGTCGCTCTTGCCGATTGTCATTCCGCCCTTGCGGGACCGGCGCGACGACCTGCCCATGTTGATCGATCATTTCGTGCAAACCCACAGCCGCACGCATCGCAAACCGCTGCGTCAGATCACCGCTGCCGCGCGCGATCTGCTGATGCGCTACGACTTTCCGGGCAATGTGCGCGAGCTTTCCAACATGATCGAACGCGGCGTGATCTATGCCGAACCGGGCGGCGATCTGGAAATCTCGCATATCTTCACCGGCATCGAGCAGCTACCCGAATTTGTTGAAGGCCTGCATGTGTCGGGCCGGATCGTCCGGCGCAGACCCCAAGGCGCGATGGTGGATCCGGCCGAGGGGCGCACATTCGATGAGATGGAGAGTGAAACCTATCGCGCCGCACTGGCCGCCGCCGATGGCAATGTCTCGGCCGCTGCGCGGGCGCTTGGGCTGAGCCGCGCAAAGCTGGATTACCGGCTGGCAAAGCTGGGTCTGGCCCGGAGAACATAGGTTAAAGGGGCCCCTTATGGCTGGAAAGGACCAGCGTCAGCCCCGATCATATCCGGCGCGATAGTTGGCAGGGGAATGCCCCATCACGCGGCGGAACGTGCGCGAGAAATAGGACGGGTCATCAAAGCCAAGGGCATAGCCGATCTGGGCGATGGGCGCACGGGTGTAGACCAACAAACGACAGGCTTCGCGCATGGCAGCCGCCTCAATCACGCCCGAAGCGGATTGGCCGCTGGCGGCTTGACAGATCCGGCTGAGATGCCGCGGGGAAAGGCCGATCGTGCGTGCATAGTCTGTCAGGGTCCAGCGGTCGCGCAGATGCAGGGCCAGCAGGGCCTGAAACTGCGCAAAACGCGGGTCGAGCCCGGATGTGTCGGCCCGGATCTGGCCCAGATCACGCAACACCAGACAGACAAGTTCAGTGGCCAAAGCCCCCAGCAGGATCTCGCGCGCTGGGCGCGACTGGCGGTGTTCTTCCTCTATCTGCTTGAAAAGACGCATGTAGCCGTCAACCACCGGCAATATCCCGGGCCAACCCAAGGCCGTGTCCCGCGACAGCGCCGGGCCAAGCAGATCTGGCAGCGTCTGCACCGGCACGGTCAGCACCCAGCCTTGCGTCCCTGCCTCCATGGAGAAATCATGCACGACGCCGGGCGGCACGTTCAGCAGCGCAGGGGGCGTGAGTGCGACGTCTTGGGCATCCATGGTCACTTGCACAGCCCCGCTCTGGATCAGAAAGAACTGGTGCAGATGCAGGTGCCGGTGCGGTGCAATCCGCCAGTCAAGACCAGCCGCGCGGTCGGTCAGGCGCTCGATATGCAGCACATCGGGAAAGGCCCGGCTTTCGCCGTAAAGGCTCCAGGCAGGAATGGCGGCGCGGCCTTCGGGAAAAACAGTGTTCATGTCCGCAAAATGCCAGTCACTGTCCGTGCCGTCCATTCAATACTGAGACGGTGCCGCCTAAACCGCAAAGAGGATGCCGGGGAGGATGCAGATGAAGACGGATGTGGCCATCATCGGGGGCGGGCCTGCGGGATTGCTTTTGTCGCAGCTTCTGATGCGTGCAGGCATTTCAACCGTCGTGCTGGAGCGCCAGACCCGCAGTCACGTGCTGTCGCGCATCCGCGCCGGCGTGCTGGAGGCTGGCACCGTCCAGCTTTTGCAGGATGCAGGCGTCGGCGAGCGGATGTTGCGCGAAGGCATTCCACATGACAGCTGCTACCTGACCTCGGATGACACGCTGATGAAGATCGACCTCATGGAAGCCTGCGGCAAGCAGGTCATGGTCTACGGCCAGACCGAGGTGACGCGCGATCTCTATGAGGCGCAGGATGCGATGGGGGCCACGATCCTGCATGAGGTGTCTGATGTCGCGCTGCATGACCTGACGGGCGATGCACCTTTTGTGACGTTTCGCCATGACGGCGCGGACCAGCGGCTGGATTGCAGCTACATTGCGGGCTGCGACGGCTTTCACGGCGTCAGCCGCCCCAGTATTCCGGCGTCAGTCCGGCAGGAGTTCGAAAAGGTTTATCCCTTTGGCTGGCTGGGCGTACTGTCGCGCACACCGCCTGCAACGCCAGAACTAATCTATGCCAATCACGCGCGCGGCTTTGCACTAACTTCGATGCGGAACGCGATGCTGTCGCGCTATTACATTCAGGTGCCGCTGACCGACCGGGTCGAGGATTGGACGGATGACGCCTTTTGGGCCGAGCTTCTGGCACGCCTGCCGCCCGACGTGGCCGCCAGCATCGTCACCGGCCCGTCGATCGAAAAGAGCATTGCGCCCTTGCGCAGTTTCGTCTGCGAGCCGATGCAATGGGGCCGCCTGTTCCTGTGCGGCGATGCGGCCCATATCGTGCCACCCACCGGGGCCAAGGGGCTGAACCTTGCGGTATCGGATATCTTTTATCTCTCTCGCGCGCTCATTGCGCAGTACAGCGATGGAAATGACGATCTGCTGGCCCGTTACGGGCAAGACGCGCTGGCTCGGGTCTGGCAGGCGATGCGGTTTTCATGGTCGCTGACCAAACTGATGC
Source organism: Rhodobacter sp. (assembly GCA_013824045.1). Classification (GTDB taxonomy): domain Bacteria; phylum Pseudomonadota; class Alphaproteobacteria; order Rhodobacterales; family Rhodobacteraceae; genus Paragemmobacter. The sequence continues at coordinate 7,655 of PNND01000086.1, forward strand.
ACCGCTTTCCGGATCAGACTGACTTCGATCGCCGGATGCAGGTGGCTGAGCTAGCGCAGCTTGCCGCATCGTCCGACGCGCGGCGCCTGTTTTCGCAGGTTTATGCAGGTTTGCCATACTGACATGCAAAGGCCTGTTCCATCACGGCAGAGCCGCTTCTTCTGCGCAAAGGCGCAGCAGCAGATCGATACCGGTTTGGGCCTGGCCAGTTTGGACCTGCGTGATACCCACGGCACCCGACAGAAACCGCACGCCGGTGGGCAGCGCGATCATTTCGCCTCGCGCCAGTTCTTCGGCGACCACACCGCGCGAAATGAACCAGACCGCATCCGAAGCCGCAAGCAGCCCCCTACCAACAGCCAGCGCCACAGTCTCGACCGCTGGTCGCAGGGTAGGCAAGCCCAGCATGGCCAGATAGTCGTCCGCCTTCCGCCGGATCAACGCGCCATCGGGGGGCAAGATGACCGGCACGGCCTGCAGAAGTTCGGCCACCGGACGATCCGCCATCGGATGGCCGGTTCGGGCGACCAGCACAACATCCTCTTCATACAGATGGGTAAAGCGGAGGCCCGCCATGTCTTGCGGGTCGGGCATGCGGCCGACCATCATTTCGATCCCGCCATTGCGCAACAGATCCAGAAGGTAAGCATGCGGCCCGGTCTCGATCTTCAGCGTCGTCTGGGGTTGCAGAGCGCGAAAGCGTATGGCCACGCGCGGAAACAGCCGCGTGGCAGCTGTAGGCAGGATGCCAACGCGGATGCTGTCGCCAAGCGCCGGATTCAGGGCTGCCACACCCTCTTCCAGCGCCCGCAAGCCGATCGTCGCATGATGACGGAACAGCGCGCCTTGTTCGGTCAAGACCAATCGGCGCCGCTCGCGGCGAAACAGCGCGAGGCCGAGCAAATCCTCAAGTTCCGCCAATGTCCGACTGAGGGCAGGTTGCGAAATGCCTTGTGTCCGCGCCACGGAGGACAGCGCGCCATTTGCGGCAATGTCCAGAAAGGCACGGATGTGGCGCAGCTTGATCGCCGGATGCATAATCATCTGGTTATGCTTCTGTCACCATTGTGCATTTCTCTCTCCACTTTATCCCGGCTAGATTATGGACGGGAGGTATCCTGATGCAAGTCTTGAGACGGCCCTTTGGGGCCCTCCACGTTCAGGCTGATGGCCCAGTGGGCGCGCCGGTCGTGGTCTTTGCCAATTCGCTCGGCACCGATCTGCGGCTCTGGGATGCTATTCTGCACCTGTTGCCGCCGGGCCTCCGCATCGTTCGCTATGACAAGCGCGGGCATGGCTTGTCGGATCACGGCAGTGGCACACGGATTGAGGATCACGCCGCGGACGCGATTGCGGTGATCGAGGCGCAGGGCAACGGCCCTGTGGTCTTTGTT
>PNND01000253.1 GCA_013824045.1 Rhodobacter sp.
AGCGCATATTCGGCCAGCAGGGTGCGCACCGCATCCTTGATCGGCGCATCCACCGGCAGGCTCAGCGCCCAGTCGACAAAGATCGACCGGCATTCCCCCGCCGTGATCCCCTCGATCCGATAGCTTTCCCGCACCAACCCCTTGGGGTCCGCCTCATTCAACAGCACTGCCCGTCTCCCCATGCCCCGCCCCCTGCGCGCCTTCCGGCATCTGGGCCACAATCACCGCCTCGGCAAGCCCCGCCACCGCCTCCAGCCGGTCCGACAGCGCCGCAGCCGATGCCTCTCCCGTCTCGCGCAGCAGAAAGGCACAGGCCCCTTCGCCAAGCTTCGCCGGATCCAGCGTCCCCTCCGTGATCAGCCGCGTTCCCGCCTGCAAGCGCCACATCAGCCTGTAGCCCGCCAGCAAGGCTGTCGCGTCGGAATCCGACAGGATACCGCCCTTTCGCCCCGCCTCGATCTGCCGCTCCACCCCGCGCGCGGGCGATCCCATCAACAGCGCCGCCATCTCGGCCAGCAATTCGATGTCCATCAACCGGCCCGGTCCGTCCTTCGCCTCCCACTGCCCCCGCGCGGGCTTGGCCACTGCCAGACGCGCCCGCATCTCGGCCACATCCTTGCGCACATCGGGCCCCGTCCCCTTGGCTGCCAGCAGATCACGCCGGAACGCCTCCACCTCCGCCATCAGCGCCGCCGCCCCCACCAAGGGCCGCGCGCGCGTCAGCGCCAAATGCTCCCAAGTCCAGGCCTCCGTCTCCTGATAGCTGGTGAAAGACTGGATTGAGGTCGCCACCGGCCCACCCCGCCCGCTGGGGCGAAGCCGCATGTCCACCTCGTAAAGCCGCCCCTCCGGCATCTGCGCCGTCAGCGCCGTCACCAATGCCTGCGTCAGCCGGGCATAATAGGCCCGCGTCGCCAACGGGCGCGGCCCTTCCGATGTCTCCACCCCTTCGGCATCATAGATCACGATCAGATCGAGGTCCGACCCCGCATTCAGCCGCGCCGCGCCCAGCGACCCCATTCCGATCACCACAGCCCCCCGCCCCGGCAAAGGCCCATGCTTGCGCGCGAATTCCGCACAGACCACCGGCCACAGCGCGGCAATCACCGCCTCCGCCAGATCGGCATAATGCTTGGCCGCTTCAAAAGCATCGATCAGCCCGCGCAAATGATGCACCCCCACCCGGAAGTGCCATTCCTTCATCACCCGCCGCGCGGCATCCAGCTTGCGCTCGTAATCCCCGGTCTCGGCCATCGCCCGGCCCAGCGCCTCGGCCAGCGGCCCCACCCCCGGCCAAGGCGCAAAGAACGACCCGCCGATCACCGCATCCAGCACCCCCGCATTGCGCGACAGATAGCGCGCCAGCGCGGGCGAGGTGCCGGCCACATCGATGATCAGATCAATCAGCGCCGGGTTGGCCTCGAACAGCGAAAACAACTGCACTCCGGCTGGCAGCCCGGCCAGAAACCCATCCAGCGCCACCAGCGCCTCATCCGGATTCGCCGCCCGCATCAACCGCTTCAGCAGCACCGGCCGCAAGCGGCGAAAGATGCCCTGCGCCCGCTCCGACCGCAGCGCCGGGTAGTGCGACCACCCCTCCACGATTCCCCGCGCATGATCGGAAAGCTCTGGGCCGTCCTCCGCCTGACCCGGCGCAAAGAACCCTTCCGTCAGCGCATCCGTCCGCGCCAACCGCTCCAGCAGGCCCGCCCGGAACGCCCCCTCTTCCTGCCCGCAAAAGGCGGCGATCCGCGCTACCCCTCCCGCCGACAGCGGCATGTCATGGGTCTGCGCGTCACCCACCATCTGCAACCGGTGCTCCACCTCGCGATGCGCGCGGTAAAGGTCGGTCAGGTCATCGGCCACATCCCCCGGAATCCATCCCTTTGCCGCCAGCGCCGCCAGCCCACCCACCGTGGTCCGGTCGCGCAGGTCCGGGTCGCGCCCTCCTGCAATCAACTGCCGGGTCTGGGTGAAGAACTCGATCTCCCGTATCCCCCCCTGCCCCAGCTTCATGTTGTGCCCCTCAACCGTCAGGGGCCGGTTCAACTGCCGATGCTCGCGGATGCGCAGCCGCATGTCATGCGCGTCCTGAATGGCCGCGAAATCCAGATGCTTCCGCCAGACGAAAGGCGTCAGCGCCTTCAGGAACCGCGCCCCCGCCGCCAGATCGCCGCCACAGGGCCGCGCCTTGATATAGGCCGCTCGCTCCCATGTCCGCCCCACGCTTTCGTAATAGCTCTCCGCCGCCGCCATCGAGATGCAGACCGGCGTCACCGCCGCATCGGGCCGCAGCCGCAGATCGGTGCGGAACACATAGCCCCCCGCCGTCAGATCGCTCAGCAGCGCCGCCATCTTGCGCGTCACCCGGATGAAGGCCGCCCGCGCCTCCTGCGCCGCATCTCCATAGCGCGTCTCGTCGAACAGGCAGATCAGGTCGATGTCCGAGGAATAGTTCAACTCCCCCGCCCCCATCTTCCCCATGGCCAGAGCCACCATCCCCGCCCCGGTCGCCGCATCCTCAATCCCCGCGCCGGGCAGCTTTCCCCGCCGGATCTCTTCGGCAACGAAGGCCCGGATCGCCAGATCCACCGCCCGGTCCGCAAGCGCGGTCAGCGCCCCGGTCACCGCCTCCAACCCCCAGACGCCGCCCAGATCGCACAGCGCCGACAAGAGCGCCACCCGCCGCTTCGCCGTCCGCAACGCATCACCCAGCGCCTCAGCCCCGGCATCCAGCATCGCTTCAGGCGCTCCGAGCAGATCTGCCAGCACCGCCTCCGGGGCCTCGGTCAGCGCCCCGCGCAGCCAGTCGCCCTCGCGCGCCATCAACCCTTTCAGATAGGGGCTGCATCCCGCCGTCCCTGCGATCAGCCCCACCACCTCGGGCGGCAGATCGGCAAAGGCTCTGGCCGCATCGCGCCCCGCCTCGGCGTCAAAGGCGATGGGAGAACGGCGCAGTCGGGCGGCAAAGGCGGCAGGGGTGGAGTCACGGCTCATGGCCGCCACCATGCGCCGCCCGCGCCACAGGGTCAACGAGGGGGAAGGCCGCGCCCACCTTGCCCCGCACCGCCCGCCCGCGCTACACCGCAGTCCATCACAGACAGGATGCCCCGATGAGCAAAAGCCTCGCCCGTGTCACCGCCGCGCTGCAGGCCGCAGGCCTGAGCATCACGCCGCTTGAGGTGCCCTCGGAAACCCGCACAGCCCAGCAGGCCGCCACGGCGGCCGGGGTCGCCCTCGACCAGATCGTGAAATCCATCCTCTTCGCGGGGGCGACGACCGGGCGGCTCTACCTCTTCCTCACCGCAGGCGGCAATCAGGTGAACCCGGATCGCGCCACCGCGCTTGCGGGCGAACCCCTGACCCGCGCCGAGATTGACGCCGTCCGCCGCATCACGGGCTTTGCCATCGGCGGTGTGGCCCCGATCGGCCATCTCACAGCGCTGCCCACATGGTTCGATCCCCGCCTGCTGGATTTCCCGGTCATCTGGGCCGCCGCCGGCACCCCGCGCCACATCTTCCCCATCGCGCCTGCCGACCTGCACCACCTCACCGGCGCCACCCTCGCCCCCTTCACCGCCTGAAGCCTTCCCTGCCCTTTCCCCTTCATCTTGGCCCCAAATACCCACAGGGGGTGAATTGGCGCGCATGCGCCAAGAGGGGGCGGAACGCCCCTTCCCGGGGCCCCGCACGCGCCGCATGGCGCGGGTGGGGAGAATAGCCTTGCGCGGGCCCGGCCCGCGCGCCGCAAGATCACCGCAATCCCCCTCCGCAGCGATGTAAATTATTTTAACATACCCTCTTGAACCCGGCCCCATTCCCCCTCATCTTCCCCAATGTGAAAGACGTTCACATCAACCTTCAACCGGAGACCGCCGATGAACAGCTATCCCTCCGCCGCCCCCCGCATTCCGGGCGGCCTCCTCACCTGGCCCCGCCGTGCCGAGGCTTGGCTTGATGGCCACGGCCGTAAGGCCTGGATCACCGCCATGGTGCTGGGATTCATCCTCTTCTGGCCCGTGGGCCTTGCCCTCGTCGCCTATATGACCATGACCAACCGTTGGAGCAAAACCATGTTCGGATCGTCCTGCCGCAAGTCCAACCGTGCCGAATGGGGCACGCATCGTGTCTATGCCTCCTCGGGCAACAGCGCCTTTGACGCCTACAAGGCCGAAACCCTGCGCCGCCTTGAAGAGGAACAGGCCGCCTTCGAGGGCTTCCTGAACCGCCTGCGCGAAGCCAAGGACAAGCAGGAATTCGACGCCTTCATGGATGATCGCGCCCGCAGCCCGCGTCCAGTGGCAGACATCCCGCCGCCCGCCAACGCATAATCGGCGACAAGACTTGAACCGGTGGCCCGCAAGGGCCACCTCTTCCCCATCCGTCAGGGACCCCACAGATGATGTATGACAACCCGATCAACGCCCAGCCCGATCCCGACCGCCATGCCGCCTTCTATGCCGGCGTGGCCTTCAAGCGCGGCACGGCCTGGATTGTCGACACGATCTTCGTCACGCTGATCGTGGCCTTGGTGGCCCTCGTCACCGCGCTCACCGCGCTCTTTATCCTGCCGCTGGTGTGGCTCGCTGTGGGCTTTCTCTACCGCTGGGTCACCCTGTCGGGCAACTCCGCCACCTGGGGCATGCGGCTGATGTCGATTCACTTCCTCGACCGTTACGGTCAGCGCTTCGATGCCGCAACCGCCTTCCTGCACACGCTGGGCTATTCGCTGTCGATGGCCTTCGTGCTGCCGCAGATCCTGTCTGTCGCCCTGATGATGATCAGCCGTCGCGGTCAGGGCCTGACAGACATGGTCCTCGGCTCCGTCGCCATCAACCGCGCGGCCTGAGTCTCACGGATCAGCCGTCTCCCGCCACCCCTGCCCGCCACCGGCCACCGCGCCGGATCGGCGGGCAGGGGAAATCCCCGACAATCGGCAGAAAACGCCCGGAAGATGCCGGATTCCCGGCTTGGCGGCAGGCATCACCCTTGCTAGGGTTGTGATGATTTCCATGATCATCCAAAGATGCGCCACACCCTTCCCATCGCGCCCCAATTCTATGTGACGGCTCCGCAGCCCTGCCCCTATCTGGATGGCCGGATGGAAAGGAAGCTGTTCACCGCATTGCAGGGAGAACATGCGCAGAAGCTGAACGATACCCTGTCAAAGCAAGGCTTCCGCCGCAGCCAGAACGTGCTCTACCGCCCCTCCTGCGCGGAGTGTTCTGCCTGCCTCTCCGCGCGCATCCGGGTGGCCGATTTCTCACCCCGCCGCACCCAGCGCCGCGTGCTGAAAAAGGCCGAAGACCTGCGCCGCAACACCACTTCCCCTTGGGCGACCGAAGATCAGTTCTCGCTCTTCCGCCGCTATCTCGACACCCGCCACGCCGATGGCGGGATGGCCGACATGGACATCTTCGAATTCGCCGCGATGATCGAAGAGACGCCGATCAAATCCCGCGTCATCGAATATACCCGCCCCGCCGGACCGGGTGAGACGGGCCGCCCCCTCGCCGCCGTCTGCCTGACGGATGTGTTCGATGACGGCCTGTCGATGGTCTACAGCTTCTATGACCCCGATCTCGCCGATCTGTCGCTGGGCACCTATCTGATCCTCGATCACATCGACATCGCGCGTGAGGCGGGGCTGCCTTATGTCTATCTCGGCTATTGGGTGCCGGGGTCGCGCAAGATGGGCTACAAGGCCAGCTTCAACGCGCTGGAAATCTACAAGGGCGGCCGCTGGAACGACATCGGCGATCCGTCCGATCACAAGGCCGAATTGCACCCCCTCTCGGTCGATCCTATCGCCGAACAGGTGGCGCGCATCAGCTTGCCTGAAACCCGCACCCCGCGCGACGCCTGATCCATGGCACAAAGCCGCCTAGCCGGCGTGTCGCTGATCGTGCCCGATTACGACAGCGCCATCGCCTTCTTCGTCACCGCCCTCGGCTTTCGCCTGACCGCCGATCTCGATCAGGGCCACAAGCGTTGGGTCACGGTGGAACCGCCGGGTGGCGGCTGCCGCCTGATCCTCGCCCGCGCCGAAGGCCCGGATCAGCAGGCCGCCATCGGGGCGCAGGGCGCAGGCCGGGTCTGGCTGTTTCTGGAAACCGATGATTTCGCCCGCGATCACGCCCGGATGATAGCCCATGGCGTGATCTTCGAGGAAGCCCCCCGCATCGAGCCCTATGGCATCGTCGCCGTCTGGCGCGATCCCTTTGGCAACCGCTGGGATCTGATCGAACACACAAAGGCGTGACCGCCGCGCCACGAGGCGCGCGCAAAACGCACGCCTTTCGCGCTTTTTCACCCGCGCCCCCTTGTCCCGCCCGATCCAAACCCGATGTGGGGCGCAGCACGACAAACTGACTTGGGGTCATGATGACATATCTTCTCTTCGCACTGGGCCTCGTCGCCCTGTTCTTTGGTGGCGAATATCTGGTGCGCGGGGCCACGGCCATCGCCAAACACTTCCGCCTTTCGCCCATGGTCATTGGCCTCACAATCGTTGGCTTCGGCACCTCCGCTCCCGAAATGCTCGTCTCCGTTCAGGCCGCAATGGCCGGACAGCCCGCGATTGCCATCGGCAACGTGCTGGGATCGAACATCGCCAACATCCTTTTGATCCTCGGTATTTCCGCACTCATCGCCCCGCTGATCATCCCGGTGCGCAAGCTGTGGCGCGATCTGGGCTTCATGCTGCTGGCCACGGCGGTGATCTGGGTGATGCTGCTGGATGGGAATGTCACGCGCTTTGATGGTATTCTGCTCGCGCTCGGCCTGATCATCTTCCTCGCCACCGCTTTCCTGACGGGCAAGGTTGAACCGGAAGAGGCCAACGAAGGCGACATCCCGCAGTGGAAAGCCTGGGCATGACGCTGGGCGGTCTGGTCGTTCTGGTGATCGGCGCGCGGCTTCTGGTCGACAGTTCGACCGAAATCGCCCGCGCCTTCGGCATTTCCGAAGCCGTGATCGGCCTGACCATCGTCGCCGTTGGCACCTCGTTGCCGGAACTGGCCACCTCGGTTATCGCCGCCATCCGCAAGCAGACCGAAATTGCCGTGGGCAATATCGTCGGATCGAACATCTTCAACATCTTCGGCATTCTGGGCGTCACCGCCCTGATTTCCCCGATCCCCGCCGACCCGCGCTTTGCATCGGTCGATATGCCCTGGGTCGCGGCAGCCGCCATCGGCCTGACCGTGCTGGCCTTCATCCTTGGCGGTCTGCCACGCATCGCGGGGGCGGTGCTGCTGGCGGCCTATGCCGGTTATGTCGCGCTGATCTGACAGGGGCCTACCCCGTATGACAAAGGCCCGCGCCATCGGCGCGGGCCTTTTCCATTCCCGGTATCCTTGCCTTACTTCAGCAGACCCTCGGCCTTCATCGCCGCCTGCACCGCAGGCCGCGCCGCGATCCGCGCCCGCAGCGCCTCCAGCTTCGGGAAAGCTGAAAGGTCATGGCCGATCCCCTTGGACCAGTTGGTCACGGTGAACAGATAGGCATCCGCCGGCGTGAAATCCGGACCCACCAGATAGTCGCGCCCATCGGCCAGCCGCCCCTCGATCAGCGCCAGACGGCTGTTCAGTAGCGCCACCTGTGCCTCCTTCACCGCCCCTTCCAGCCCCCGGAAAAACGGCGAATAGGTCTTGTGCACCTCGCTCGACACGAAATTCAGCGCCTCTTGCAGCCGCGCCCGCGCCAGAGTGCCTGCGGCGGGCAGCTTGCCCGGCGTCACGCTGTCGGCCACGAATTGCATGATCGCCACGCCTTCCGTCAGCACCTCGCCATCGTCCAGCACCAGCACCGGCACCGCGCCCCTCGGGCTGATCGCGGTGAAATCGCCGCCGCTTTCGGTTTTCTTGGCGCGGATATCGGCCCGCTCGACGGTGTATTCCGCACCGCTTTCGGCCAGAACAATATGCGACGCCAGCGAACAGGCGCCGGGCGAATAGTAAAGCTTCATGGAAACATCCCTTTATGAAGAAAGGGCCGCACCAACACGGTGCGGCCCCCCGGTTCTTGCTGCCCTACGCGATCAGCCGCGCGGGCGGTTGCGGATCATGAAGGTGTCGAAGGTATACTCCGCCACCTGGTTCCACAGGTTCGCCTCGTTGCGATAGGCGGTCTGCGAGTCATAGATCGCCTTGAAGTCCGCATTTTCGGCCGACAGCGTGGCGTAGAGCTTGTTCGCCTCTTCAAAGCCCTTGGCCATCACGTCATCCGGATAGGCCTTCAACTGCGCGCCGCCCGCGATCAGGCTACGCAGCGCAGCCGGATTGCGATAGTCGTACTTGGCCATCATCACGGAATTGGCCTGCGCCGCCGCGGCCTTGACGATGGCCTGATAGGCCGGGGGCAGCTCGTTCCACTTGCCGAGGTTCACCATGAAGTGCAGCATCGCGCCGCCTTCCCAGAAGCCCGGATAGTAGTAGAACGGCGCCACCTTGTTCAGGCCCAGCTTCTCGTCGTCATAGGGGCCGACCCATTCCGCCGCGTCGATCGTGCCACGCTCCAGCGACGGGTAGATCTCGCCACCCGGAATCTGCTGCGGCACGACGCCCAGCGCTTCCATCACCTTGCCGCCCATGCCGCCGATGCGCATCTTCACACCCTGCAGATCGGCCAGAGAGTTGATCTCCTTGCGCCACCAGCCGCCCATCTGGCAGCCCGTGTTGCCGCCTGGGAAGCCGATCAGGTTCTGCTTGGCATAGAAGGCGTTCATCATGTCGATGCCGCCGCCGTCATAGTTCCAGGCGTTCAAGCCACGTGCGTTCAGCCCGAAGGGAACGGCCGTGCCCAGCGCGTAGGTCGGGTCCTTGCCCCAGTAATAGTAGCTGGCGGTATGCGTCATCTCGACAGTGCCAGCGCCGACGGCATCGGCCGCCTCGGGCATCGGAACGATCTCGCCCGCCGGGAAGGACTGGATCTGGAAATTGCCGTCGGTCGCATCGCTCACGTATTTGCCAAAGTCTTCCGCCGCGCCATAGATCGTGTCCAGCGCCTTCGGAAAGCCCGA
>PNND01000129.1 GCA_013824045.1 Rhodobacter sp.
GTGCGGAGGCTTTCGCAGATGGTCAGACGCTGCACTTCGGCCAGTTCGGCATGGTGGCGGATGACCTCGGGCAGGCGGTAGAAGGGGATGCGGCTATAAAGATGGTGCACATGATGGATGCCGATATTGCCCGACAGCCACCGCAGCGGCTGGGGCAGCACGTAATGCGAGCTTCCGTCAAGCGCGGCATTGTGCAGATCCCAGTCCTTGCCCTTTGACCAGTGGGTTTCCTCGAACTGGTGCTGGACGTAGAAGAGCCAGACCCCGATGGTTGCGGCAATGACCGACGTGGGCAGGAAGATCACCAGCACCGGCCAGAAGCCCCCGAACCAGATGATCAGCCCCAGAACGATGCCGATCATCGCATTCGTGCCCATGGCCGAGGTCCAGTAGCGCCATCCCTGATTCATCAGACCCAAAGGCAAGCGGTTCTGGAGGATGAAGAGATAGCTTGGCCCCAGCACGAAGAGCACCAGCGGATGCCGGTAGAGGCGATAAAGGAAGCGGCCGAAGGGGCTGCGGGCGCGGTATTCCTCGACTGTCAGGGTGGTGACGTCGCCGATGCCGCGCTGATCCAGATCGCCGTGATGGGCGTGGTGGATGGCATGGGTGCGGCGCCAGACGGCATAGGGTGTGAGGGTCAGGACGCCCAGACTGCGCCCGATCCAATCCTGCGCGGTGCGGTTGCGCAGAAAGGCGCCATGCCCGCAATCATGCTGGATGATGAAGATGCGCACCAGAAAGCACCCGTTCAGAACCCCCACGGCCAGCGCCAACCAAGGGCTGACGGAGAGCGCGGCCCATGCCAGCGCCCAGAGCGCCAGAAAGGGCACAAGCGTCACCGCTAGCTCGAACAGGCTGCGGCTGGTCGAGGGATCGCGGTAGCGGGCGAGAATGGAGAGCCATTCGCGCGCCGAGCGGGTGGCAGGCATATCGGTCAGGTCGGTCATCTCGGCTTGCAAGCAGGGGCCGGTGGGCCGGCGTGACGGTGACGAAGGCGGGGCGTCGTCGCCGCGCCTTACCCCTATCGGGCTAACCCGCCATCCCGAATTATGCAACTGTGCAGAGGAGAATGCCGATGTATTTTCTTGACGCAGGTTAGTGCCGCAGGGGCCAGGGGTGGGCTTTTCCGCCCTGCCGGGCAGGGAGAGGGGCGGAGACGCCGGTCGGGTCGGGGCCATTGGGCAGGGGGCGAAGATGCCCGGCTGCGAGTCCTCGCCGGGTTGTGAGGCGGGAGCCTTGCCGTTACATCGCGGCGGCAGGTGCCGCGCGGTCAGCGTGTCGGGCGGCGGTGGGAAAGGGGCGTCATGGCCAAGGCTGCAACCTCGCGCGTGGACAAGCTGTTGTCGTCGATGGGTTATGGATCGCGCAATGAGATGGCGCGGTTGGCCAAGGCGGGCGGCATCACGCTGGACGGGGTGGCGCTGGAGGATGTGAGCGCGCGCCTTGCGGTGACGGAGGATCTTCCGGGGCGGATGCGGATCGATGGGGAGGCGCTGGATCCCTTGGCCGGGATGGTAATCCTGTTGAATAAGCCTTTGGGGATGACCTGTTCGCACAAGGAGGCCGGGCCGCTGGTCTATGACATCCTGCCGGCGCGGTGGCGGCGGCGGGATCCGGCGATTTCGACCATCGGGCGGTTGGACAAGCAGACGTCGGGGCTTTTGCTGCTGACCGATGATGGCGGTTTGCTGCACCGGATCATCAGCCCCAAGCGGCATGTGCCGAAAACCTATCGCGCGCGGCTGGCGCGTGCGTTGACGGGCCGGGAGGGCGAAATGTTCGCCTCGGGCCGGTTGATGCTGGAGGGGGAGGAGAAGCCCTTGGCGCCTGCCGTGTTGGAGGTGGTGTCGGAGACGGAGGCGCTGCTGACAGTGACCGAGGGGCGATATCATCAGGTGCGTCGGATGTTCGCGGCAGTGGGCAACCATGTGGAGGCGCTGCACCGGGAGCGGCTGGGCGGGTTGACCGTGCCGGAGGGGATGGCGCCGGGGGCGTGGCGGCTGCTGACGGCGGACGAGATCGCGGCGATCTTTGACTAGGCGGCAGAGCCTGTTCACCTTGGCGTGAGAGCGGAGGTGCTGGCGGGCTGTCACGGGGAAGGCGCGTTGCAGCCCGGCGCGCGTGGCGCGGCGGACCTGCGGCGCGGTTTGGCCTGCAGAGCAACGGGGGCCTTGCCCCCGCGCCGCCTCTGGCGGCTTCCCCCAGAGTATTTTTGCCAAGATGAAGGGGGGCCGGGAGGGGGCGGATCCGGGGTGATTCGGGTGAGTCGCGCAGCGTGCTTTGGGCTGGATTGATTCGGAGACTTGGGCTAGACTCAGGCCCAAGCCCGGACAAACGGGCATCGAGCAGTGCAGGCGACAGGCGTATTATCCATGACTGAGATGGTCTATGGCTCCATGCCCTCACGGGTGACGGAGCCGGTGCTTCCCCGTTGGTGGCGGACAATCGACAAGTGGTCGATGACGTGCGTCATGATCTTGTTCGGCATAGGTTTGCTTCTGGGCCTTGCGGCGAGTGTGCCGCTGGCGAGCCGGAACGGGCTGGAGCCTTTCCATTACGTGCAGCGGCAGGCCTTCTTTGGCGGGCTGGCGCTGGCGGCGATGGTGGGGGTGTCGATGATGACGCCTGCGATGGTGCGGCGGCTGGGGGTGGCGGGATTTGCGCTGGCCTTCGTGGCTTTGTGCCTGTTGCCGTTCTTCGGGACGGATTTCGGCAAAGGGGCGGTGCGCTGGTTCAGCCTTGGCTTTGCCGCGGTCCAACCGTCGGAGTTTCTCAAGCCCGCTTTCGTGATCGTGGTGGCCTGGCTGATGGCGGCGAGTTTCGATCTGAACGGGCCGCCCGGCAAAACGGTGAGTTTTGTCATCGCGCTGGTGGTGGTGGGGCTTTTGGCGATTCAGCCGGATTTCGGGCAGGCGGCGCTGGTGCTGTTTGGCTGGGGCGTGGTGTATTTCGTGGCGGGCGCACCGATGACCCTGATCGGAATCGTGGTCGGGCTGGTCTTTGTGGCGGGCTTTGGCGCCTATGAGAGCAGTGAGCATTTCGCGCGCCGGATCGACGGGTTCCTGACGCCCGATCTCGACCCCCGGACGCAGCTTGGCTATGCGACCAATGCCATTCAGGAGGGCGGGTTCTTCGGGGTGGGTGTGGGCGCGGGGCAGGTAAAGTGGTCGCTGCCCGATGCGCATACGGACTTCATCATCGCGGTGGCGGCGGAGGAATATGGGCTGGTCCTCGTCCTGCTGATCATCGCGCTTTATACAACGATCGTGGTGCGGTCGCTGATGCGGCTGACCAAGGAGCGGGACCCGTTCATCCGGTTGGCAGGGACGGGGCTGGCTTGCATCTTTGGCGTGCAGGCGATGATCAATATGGGCGTGGCGGTGCGGCTTTTGCCCGCGAAGGGGATGACGCTGCCTTTTGTGAGTTACGGCGGGTCGTCGGTCATTGCGGCGGGCATCACGGTGGGGGCGCTGCTGGCGATGACGCGGATGCGGCCGCAGGGCACGATGGGTGATGTTTTCGGGCGCGGGGCGCGCTGATGGCGGGACCGCTTCTGCTCATCGCGGCGGGGGGAACGGGGGGGCACATGTTTCCCGCGCAGGCCTTGGCCGAAGCGATGGTGCGGCTGGGCTGGCGGGTGAAGCTGTCGACCGATGCGCGGGGCGCGCGCTATGCGGGCGGCTTTCCGCATGTGGTGCAGGTGGAAGAGGTGGCGTCGGCCACCTTTGCGCGTGGTGGGGTTGCGGCGAAGCTGGCGGTGCCGTTCCGGATTGCGGGCGGCGTGCTGTCGGCGGTGTTCGGGATGTTGAAGGACCGGCCTGCGGTGGTGGTGGGCTTTGGCGGTTATCCGACGATCCCAGCACTGGCGGCGGCCTGGGTGCTGCGGCGGCCGCGGATGATCCATGAGCAGAACGGGGTGCTGGGGCGGGTGAACCGCGTCTTTGCGCGCCGGGTGGACAAGGTGGCCTGCGGGACGTGGCCCACAGACCTGCCCGAGGGTGTGGCGGGCGTGCATACCGGCAATCCGGTGCGGGCGGCGGTGCTGGAGCGGGCGGCGGCGGGGTATATTCCGCCCGGTGAATATCCGATGAGCTTGTTGGTGATCGGCGGGTCGCAGGGGGCGAAGGTGCTTTCGGATGTGGTCCCGGCGGCGGTGGCGGCCCTGCCCGAGGGTATACGGCGCTATCTGCGGGTGGCCCATCAGGCGCGTGAAGAAGATGTGGCGCGGGTGGTGGCGGCCTATGATGCGGCGGGGGTGATGGCCGAGGTGGAGCCGTTCTTTCGCGACATTCCGCGCAGGCTGTCGGAGGCGCAACTGGTTGTGTCGCGGTCGGGCGCATCTTCGGTGGCCGATATCAGTGTGATCGGGCGGCCTGCGATCCTGATCCCCTTTGCTGCAGCGACGGGAGACCACCAGAGCGCCAATGCGCGCGGGCTGGTTGACGCAGGGGCGGCTGTCCTGATGCCGGAAAAGCTGCTTGACCCCGCGGCGCTTGCCGCGCAATTGGAAGCGGTGCTGGGCCAACCCGATGCGGCGGTGGCGATGGCGCAGCATGCATTAGGGCAGGGAAAGCCCGATGCGACCGGGCGGCTTGTGGCGCTGGTCGAGGAACTTGCGAAGGGGAAAACAGCATGAACGCGGCGACGAAGCTTCCGGGGGAGCTGGGCCCCATCCATTTCGTGGGGATCGGCGGGATCGGCATGTCGGGGATTGCCGAGGTGCTGATGACACTGGGCTATCCGGTACAGGGATCGGACAGCAAGGCCAGCAAGATCACCGACCGGCTGGTATCGCTGGGGGCCACGTTCTTTGAGGGGCAGAAAGCCGAGAATATCGGCGAGGCGGCGGTGGTGGTGATTTCTTCCGCCATCAAGAAGGGCAATCCGGAACTGGAAGAGGCGCGGCGGCGCAAGCTGCCGGTGGTGCGGCGGGCCGAAATGCTGGCCGAGTTGATGCGGTTGAAATCCAACATCGCGATTGCCGGGACGCATGGGAAGACGACGACGACGACGATGGTGGCGACGCTGTTGGACAAGGGCGGTTTCGACCCGACAGTCATCAATGGCGGTGTGATCCACGCCTATGGATCGAATGCGCGGGCCGGGGCGGGCGAGTGGATGGTGGTGGAGGCGGATGAAAGCGACGGATCGTTCAACCGCCTGCCTGCGACCATCGCCATCGTGACCAATATCGACCCCGAGCATATGGAGCATTGGGGCAGTTTCGACGCGCTGCGGAAGGGGTTCTACGATTTCGTGTCGAACATTCCCTTCTACGGGTTGGCGGTGTGCTGCACGGATCACCCGGAGGTGCAGGCGCTGGTGGGCAAAGTCACGGATCGGCGGATCGTGACCTTTGGCTTCAACGCGCAGGCGGATGTGCGGGCGGTGAATCTTTCCTATCGGAATGGAATCGCGATGTTCGACGTTCTTCTTCAGAATGAAGGGGAGGGCGCGATGATCGAGGGCTGCACGCTGCCGATGCCGGGGGACCATAATGTGTCGAATGCGTTGTCGGCGATTGCCGTGGCGCGGCATCTGGGCATGAAGAAGAACGAAATCCGCGAGGCGCTGGCCGCGTTCGGGGGTGTGAACCGCCGCTTTACCCGCGTGGGCGAGGTGAATGGCGTGACCATCATCGACGATTACGGCCATCATCCGGTAGAGATTGCCGCCGTTCTGAAGGCGGCGCGGCAGGCGGTGGCGGGCAATCCCGGCGCGCGGATCATCGCGGTGCATCAGCCGCATCGCTATACGCGGCTGGCGAGCCTGTTTGACGATTTCTGCACCTGTTTCAACGAGGCGGATGTGGTGGCGATTGCCGATGTCTATGCGGCGGGCGAGGACCCCATTGCCGGGGCGAGCCGGGATGATCTGATTTCCGGGCTGATCGCGCATGGACATCGCCATGCGCGGGGGATCACGGATGAGGCGGATCTGGCGCGGCTGGTGAAGGAACAGGCGCGGCCCGGCGACATGGTCGTGTGCCTTGGCGCGGGAACCATTTCGGCTTGGGCCAACAACCTGCCCGGTCGGTTGATGGGGGCGGCGGCATGAGCTGGGCGCTGGCGGCGGCCTTTGTCTGGCTGATTGCCGCCAATGTCGCGGCGATGGTCCCAAGCCGGGATCATCACTGGCGGCGGGCTTTTGTGCTGATTGCGGTGGGGATCCCGATCCTTGGCTGGGTCACATGGACCGAGGGCCCGGTCTGGGGGATGATCCTGCTGGCGGCGGGGGCGAGCGTGCTGCGCTGGCCGGTGATCTATCTGGTGCGCTGGCTGAAGCGCAAGGTGGCGGAGCCGGCGGAGTAGGGCGGGAGTCACCCCGCCTTTTTCATTTCAGAGCATCGGCTTGGCCCTGATCGGCTGCGGCGGGATAGGGTTCGGGGCGACGGGGGTTCACCGCGCGGGCGGCGGAGTCCGGGTCCATCGTGGGGCTTTCGGGACGCGGGAGGGGTGGGGTGGCACGCATGCGACGCACGCTCCACAGTCCGAAGGGGACGCCGATCACCACACCGATGCCGATGGCGGCGGCGAAGAGCTGCCAGCTGTAATAGCCTGCGGTGAGCCCGGCGATCACAACGGCGCCTGCGATGCAGCCGACGGTGAGGGGCAGGATGGTGGAGCGCAGATAGGGGAAGGTCATGGCGTGGTCCTTGTGTTCGGGGGGAAACGCGCGATGGGCGGTCGCGTTCCCTGACGATGGGGGGATCGGCGCTGTTTCGCCGGGGGTGACGGGCGGGATCGGCGGTTCTTTGTGCGGTGCGGCGGCGGCAGGAACCCGCGCCGTTGTGGCGACGTTGATCTGACATCAGGCAAGCAGCCCGGCCACGGTGGCCCTGTTTGCACAATGATGGAGGACGACCCCATGCAGATGCAGAATACCGGTGCAGCGACTTCGACCATGCCTACGGACGGCAACCACGCCATGATTTCGGGCCACACCATTCAGGGCACGCGGGTGTTCAACCCGGCGGGCGAGGAGTTGGGGCATATCGACGATGTGATGATCGACAGCACCTCAGGGCGGGTGGTTTACGGCGTGTTGCAGTTCGGGGGCTTTCTGGGGATCGGCAGCGCGTTCCATGCCATTCCGTTCGGCAAGCTGCGCTATGACGCGGCGCGCGAGGGCTATGTCAGCGATCTGACGAAGGATCAGCTGGAAAGGGCGCCGAAGCAGGAGGAGAGCTGGCTGAAGGACCGCGACTGGCAGCAGCGCAGCCATGAGTATTATGGTGTGGCGCCCTACTGGATCTGATCCGGGTTTCGGGCGGGGGGCCACGGCCCCCCGCAATTTCCTGATGCCCCGGCCCGCAAGGACCGGGGCATCTTGCATTCTGGGGCAGGGCGCGGATACGAAGCGGTATGGCGCATGAGTATCCCCCCACCCGTGGCACCCTGACCGAGCATCGGCCTTTGGCCGATCTGACATGGCTGCGCGTAGGCGGGCCTGCGGATGTGTTGTTCCAGCCTGCGGATGTGGCGGACCTTGCGGCGTTTCTGCGCGATCTGGACCCTGCGGTTACGGTGTTTCCCATGGGTGTGGGATCGAACCTGATCGTGCGCGATGGGGGCATTCGGGCGGTGGTGATCCGGCTGGGGCGGGGGTTCAACGGGATTTCGCTGGAGGGCGATACCGTGACGGCGGGGGCGGCGGCGCTGGATGCCCATGTGGCGCGGCGGGCAGCGGAGGCGGGGCTGGACCTGACCTTTTTGCGCACGATCCCCGGCAGCATCGGCGGCGCGGTGCGGATGAATGCGGGGTGCTACGGCAGCTATGTGGCGGATCATCTGGTTTCCGTGCAGGCGGTGACGCGGGCGGGGGATGTGGTGACGATCCCGGCGGCGGAGCTTGAATTGCGCTATCGGCAGTCGAGCTTGCCTGAGGGCTGGGTGATCGTAGAGGCGACGTTCCGGGCGGGGCAGGGCGAGCCTGCGGCGCTGGAGGCGCGGATGGCCGAGCAGATCGTCAAGCGCGATGCGAGCCAACCCACCAAGGAGCGCAGCGCGGGGTCGACCTTTCGCAATCCGCTGGGGCGGTCATCAACCGGCAAGGCCGACGACACGCATGAATTGAAGGCGTGGAAGGTGATCGACGAGGCCGGGATGCGCGGCGCGCGGCGGGGTGGCGCGCAGATGAGCGAGATGCATTCCAATTTCCTGATCAACACGGGCGGCGCGACGGCCGCTGATCTGGAAGGATTGGGCGAAGAGGTGCGAAAAAGGGTTTTCCAAGCGAGCGGGATCACGTTAGAGTGGGAAATCATGCGGATCGGCGAAACGACCGCAGATTAATGACAAAAACGGGCGCAAGACCCGGCTTGAGGCGAAAATGGCGGGCGGTTCTGGCAGGAGCGTCCCCCTTGTGGCGGTGATAAAAGGTGGGCTTTCCGCAGAGCGGGAGGTTTCTCTTTCAACAGGGCGCGAATGCGCCGGGGCACTTCGCAAGGCGGGATATGAGGTGATTGAGGTCGATGCCGGCCTCGACCTTGCCATGCGCCTGAGCGAAATCAAACCTGACGTCTGTTTCAACGCCCTGCATGGCCGCTGGGGCGAAGATGGCTGTGTGCAGGGCATTCTGGAATGGATGCGGATTCCCTACACGCATTCCGGCGTGCTGGCCTCAAGCCTTGCGATGGACAAGCAGCGCGCGAAGGAAGCCTACCGCGTGGCGGGGCTGCCCATCGTGGAGAGCGTGGTTGTGCCGCGCGAGGCGGTGGAGGCGGGGCATGTGATGGCCGCGCCCTATGTCGTGAAGCCGGTGAATGAGGGGTCTTCGGTCGGGGTCTATATCGTGCATCCCGGATCGAACGCGCCGCGGCTGGCGGCGGAAATGCCCGCGACGGTGATGGTCGAGGCCTATGCGCCGGGGCGCGAGATGACGGTGAGCGTGTTGGGGGACCGGGCGCTGTGCCTGACCGATATCATCACCGATGGCTGGTATGATTATGACGCGAAATACAAACCCGGTGGCAGCCGCCATGTGCTGCCGGCCCAAGTGCCCGACGAGATT
>PNND01000463.1 GCA_013824045.1 Rhodobacter sp.
TTCAGGACGGCAACCGGGCCGGCTGAAGCCAGCGGCGCTCATTCGCCTCGATCTGGGCGATGCGGTCGGCGCTGGAGGGGTGCGACAAAAGCCATGCGGGCATCTGGCCGCGATTGCCCTTGGTCATGGCATCGAGTTTGCGGAAAAGGGCCTTTTGCGGCTCTGTCCCGATACCGGATTTCAGCAGAAGCGCGGTGGCATAGGCGTCCGCCTCATATTCATCGCGCTGCGACAGGCGGGCGGCGAGCGCGCCGGACAGAAGCTGTGCAATCCAGAAGCCGATGAAGGGTAAGAAGCGGTTGAGCACCGCCGAGAGCACAACGAACACCGCGTTCTGGCCGGTGAAGTCGATCATCCGACGTTTGGTATGGCCAAGGGCCACGTGACCAAGTTCATGGGCGATGACGGAGGCCAGCTCTTCGGCCGTCACCTCGCCCCGCATCTTGCGATTGAGAAAACCGCGGGTGAGGAAAATGCGGCCATCGGGGGCGGCAAGGCCGTTGACGGGGTCCACCTCGAACACGTGCACGGGGATGCTGGGCACGTTGAGCGCCGCCGCCATGCGGTCAGCCAGGCGGGTGATCGCCGGGTCGGTGAGGGGGCGGGATTGCGCGTCCAGCATCTTGCCCGTCCGCCAGACGGACAGGCGGTACATCACCAGCGCGTAGCCGATGGCAAGAAGGGTGGGGATGAGAAGTGCTGCCATACCGAAGGATATAGGGACTGGGCGGGCAAGTGGAAGGGTGTCTGCGCGGACTTATCCATCACGCTCTGTGGCAGCACGCCACAGCGTGCGTCCGATCAGCGCGGCGATCACGCCAGACGCGATGGCGGCTGCCAGATTGCCCAGAACTGACCCGAGTTCCTGAATATGGGACGAGAAGCTGTAGCCGAGGCCGATATAGATCGACACCCAGATGCAAGTGCCCGCCACAGCGGGCAGGGTGAAGCCCGCCCAGGTGATCCGGGCGGCGCCGGCGGAAAAGTTGACATAAGGGCAAAGGGCAGAAACCAGCCAGCGCGACAGGAAGATCGCGGGCAGGCGGCGCTTGTCCAGCCAGGAAACCGCACGATTGACCAGGGCCGCCGTCCGGCGGCGGCGGCGCAGGCGGGCCAGAATTCGGGGGCCAAAGCCGCGCCCCATCCAAAAGCCGCATTGATCGCCCAGCAGTGCGCCGCAGATCGCGCCGATCCACAGGGGCAGCACCGCAAGGTCACCAGCGGCTGCAAAGGCGCCTGCGGCCAGCATGAACAGCGAGGCGGGCAAAGGCAGTGCAAGACAGGCCAGAAAATTCACCAGCGCGATCAGCAGCGCGCCCCATTCCGGCACAAGGGCAAGCAGGGTTTCGGTCATAGTCCGCCATCCTTGGCATCAACCAGCGCCTGCACGTCGGAAATCATTTCCACCAGCGGCACATCGTTGCGTTGGGCGATGCGGTAGAGGGGCTTGCGTTGATCCTCGGGGGTTGGGTTGCCCAACAGGGCCGTCAGATCATCATCTTCCAGCCCATAGGCCAGCGCGATGTAGCGCGGGGTCATCCAGCCCGCGACCGGTTTTTCCGACCGGAAATACAGATTGGTGGCGAACAGCGCCGCGCGCCCCGTGAAGAACAGGCAGGCTGCCAGCGCAAGGATGAAGGCCAGCGACAGAACCGGATTTGAGCGCCAGAGCCGCCGGATCATCTGAGTTCCCTTATCCCCCGCGCGATGCCGTCCAGTGTCATCGGAACCATGCGGTTTGAAAAGATGTCGCGGATCAGGCGGGTGGATTGGGTGTATCCCCAATGCGCCTCGGGCAGGGGGTTGATCCACAGATGCCGGGGCCATTGCGCGCAGGCGCGGGTCAGCCAGACTTGGCCTGCCTCGGCGTTCCAATGTTCATTGGCGCCGCCGGGATGCAGGATTTCATAAGGCGACATGCTGGCATCGCCCACGAAGATGCATTTCCAATCCGGCCCATAGGTGCGCAAGAGATCCATCGTCGGGGTCTGGTCATCCCAGCGGCGGCGGTTGTCGCGCCAGACGCCCTCATAGAGGCAGTTGTGAAAGTAGAAGGGGGCGAGGTGCTTGAACTCCGACCGGGCGGCGGAGAACAGCTCTTCCATCACCTTCACGTAAGGGTCCATCGAGCCGCCCACGTCCAGAAACAGCAGCACCTTGACCGCGTTGCGCCGTTCGGGGCGGGTCTGCACATCCAGCCAGCCATGATCGGCGGTGGCGCGGATGGTGCCTTCCAGATCCAGTTCCTGTTCCGCCCCATCGCGCGCCCAGCGGCGCAGGCGGCGCAGCGCCACTTTGATGTTGCGGGTGCCCAGTTCCACCGAATCGTCGAGATTGCGAAACTCGCGCTTGTCCCAGACCTTGACCGCGCGCTGGTGGCGGCTTTGATCCTGCCCGATGCGCACGCCTTCGGGGTTGTAGCCATAGGCGCCGAAGGGGCTGGTCCCGGCGGTGCCCACCCATTTCGACCCGCCCTGATGGCGGCCCTTCTGTTCCTCCAGCCGCTTGCGCAGAGTGTCCATCAGCGCGTCGAACCCGCCAAGGGCCGCGACCTGCGCGCGTTCTTCGGCCGTCAGGTGGCGTTCGGCCAGCTTTTCCAGCCAGTCGCGGGGCAGATCGATGGCGTCGAGCACCTGATCGGCGCTGATCGCCTCTAGCCCGTTGAAGGCGGCGGCGAAGGCGCGGTCGAAACGGTCAAGATGGCGTTCATCCTTGACCATCACCACGCGGGCAAGGTGATAGAAGCCGTCGACGTCATAGGTGACAAGCCCGGCCACCATGCCTTCGATAAAGGCGAGGTATTCGCGCAGCGAAACGGGCACGCCTTCCTGCCGCAGCTTCTGGAAGAAGGGCAGGAACATGCCGCGCCCTTAGACCATGCGGTCGATGAACAGCGTCAGGAAGAGGCCGACCAGCGCGAAGGCAATGCCATAGCCTGCGCCATATTGCAGGGCATCCAGCCGTTTGCCGCCCGATTTCAGCGCCTTGCGCGCGCCGATGACAGCGCCCAGAATCAACCCCGCGATCACGATCATGCCTGCCTAGCCCCCGTCTTTTTATGGCCGGGGGCAGTAAGGTCTGCCCGCCTCAGCCGCTTCGGCCGGATGCGGCCAGACCTGCGATATCGGATTGCCGCGCGCGGACCATCGCATCCGTGCCGAACCCATAACGCGCCCAGCCCAGACTGTCGAGACGGGCCTCCCGGGCCAAATCATCGCGGCCAAGGGCGGCGTGAGCCTCGGCCCGGATCATCAGAAGGGTGGCCAGCAGCGCCGCATTTTCAGCCCGGCGCACCACAGGGATGGCGCGGTCAGTCAGGGCCAGCGCTTCCGGGAAGCGCCCTTCGGCCAGCGCAAAGGCGGCAAGCTGCATGTCGACATGGGCGGAACGGACCTCGCCCCCCGGCATGCGCTGCCAGATGCGCTGTGCCTCGGTAAAGGCGCGGGTTGCGGCGGGGATGTCGCTGCCGACCTGCGCGCGGCCAAGCGCAAAATAGGAGAAGGCAAGCCGGTTGTCCTGCCAGCCCTGAGCGCGGGCGATGGACAGCATGCGTTCTGCCGCCTTGCGACGGGTCGAGTCCGATCCGCGCGGGCCGATGGCGGCCTCGACCGCATCGATCCAGACGCGGGGGGCCATTTGGGTGTTGCCGGCGCTGGGGCGGCCTTCGCCGGCCGGGTTGAGCCGGGCGAGGATGGCAGGCAGGCGGGCGGCAACCTCATTGCGGGTCATGCCCGATTGCAGGGCCGGGTCATAATGCACGCGCAGGACCAGCATGTCAAAGCCGGTGAGGACCGTGTGGAAGTTGTCATCGTTGAACACGCTGTCGGGCAGACGATAGAGATCGTTCAAGGGGCCGATGGCCTGTGCCAGTTCCTCATGGAGGCAATCGCGCACTTCCTGCGGCGATGTGTCCGAGGGCATGATGATCCCAACCGTATCGCGCTGGGTCACGGTGGCCCAATCCGTCAGCCCGGCGCTGCGGGCGGTGCGATATTCGGCAAAGGAGGAGACGCGCGGCACCACGAAGCAGGCCGCGGACGGCACCAGCCGCCGCATCGCCGCGCGGGGCTGGAAATCGATGGTGATCGATGCGCGGCTGCCGGGCGTGGCGGGGCGGATGTCGATCCCCGCCTCGGCCCGCAGGCGGGCCATCACGCGCGACAGATCGGGATGGGCGGTGGCGGGCACAACGCCCGTCATGGCCACGGTGATCGGCCCTTCGAAGCGGGTCAGCACCGGAAGGGCGCGCCCGCTTTCCATCAGGAATTCCAGATCTAGGAAATCGCGGGCGATATCAGCGTTGCTGCGCGCGGCGGCGGGTGCGGCCTGCGGCGCAAAGCCCTGCAACGGTGCCAGCGTGGCCCCTTGCATCGACGGGGCAGGACGGTTCATGGCCACTTGCGCCACGGGCGCGGGTGAACAGGCGGAAACGATCAGTGTGAGGGCCGCAAGGGCCATAGGAATACGCATGAGTGGCAGCTCTGCTTTCATTCTGAACCAAGGGTCTTGCGACCCGACCAACACCGGAACCCGCCCGCAGGGCCGCAGTTCCGTCACCCCGAGCCTGGTGGCGCCCCCGCGTCACCAAACCGGAACCGTTCCGACAGACGACCTTGGCCGCATCCTGCAAGAGCAATGCCAGACCCGCGCAGCGCGGGAAGAAGGGCAAGCTTTCGCCAAAGGACACGGACACGCAGATCACCATCAAAGACAGGAACGGATGCCCCCAAGTAGATATCCGTCAGTGTCGTTATGTGGGCGTGGACGTGTCAATTCCGGGAAAAGTGCAAGGCCGGGGCCGGACTATGGATCGCGGCAGAGCGGGTCAGGACCACCGCATCTGCCCGGCCCGATCACGGAAAATGTCAATATATGTCGAAAACGTGGCAAAGCGTGAGGGCTTTGTGGCAAAACTGCGGCCAAGTTGCGGCAATTTCTGGCGATTCGGCCTAACGCTTGGTGCGGGCCATGAAGGCCAGTCTTTCGAAAAGATGAACGTCCTGCTCGTTCTTCAAAAGGGCACCATGAAGGCGCGGCAAGGCGGGCCCGCCCTCGCGCCGCAGGTCTTCCGGTGACAGATCTTCGGCCAGCAGCAGGCGGAGCCAATCCAGCACCTCTGAGGTCGAGGGCTTTTTCTTCAGCCCCGGCACCTCGCGCAGTTCATAGAATTGGGTCAGGGCGGCGGTCAGCAGCGCGGGTTTGATGCCGGGGAAATGCACATCCACGATGGCGCGCATCGTGTCGATGTCGGGGAAACGGATATAGTGAAAGAAGCAGCGCCGAAGGAAGGCGTCGGGCAGTTCCTTCTCATTGTTAGAGGTGATGATCACCACGGGGCGATGGGCGGCGCGGATGGTTTCGCCAGTCTCGTAGACGTGGAACTCCATCCGGTCGAGTTCTTGCAAGAGATCGTTGGGAAACTCGATATCGGCCTTGTCCACCTCATCGATCAGCAGAACGACGCGCGATAGGGCCTCGAACGCCTGCCAAAGCTTGCCCTTGCGGATGTAGTTGCGCACGTCATTGACCCGCGCATCGCCCAGCTGGCTGTCGCGCAGGCGGCTGACGGCATCGTATTCATACAGGCCCTGCTGCGCCTTGGTGGTGGATTTCACATGCCATTCGATCAGGTCCATCCCCAAGGCCTGCGCCACCTGCCGGGCCAGTTCCGTTTTCCCGGTGCCGGGTTCGCCCTTTACCAGAAGCGGGCGTTGCAGCGTGACGGCGGCATTGACGGCCAAAGTCAGGTCATCTGTCGCGACATAGCCGGAGGTAGAGGAGAATTTCATTGGATCTCGCGCAGGGAAGGGGCGGGCAGGGGTGGACCCTATCGCCCCGGTAATTCCGTCGCAACTGCTAGTGACAATCCTTTGGCGATGGTCTAGATGCACGGCCAACAGGAGCGCGCCATGCAAGCAGACCCCCTGTCGGCGCGGTCCGACCTGACGGAGAAAGCAGTGATGAAGCCCGAAGTGTTTCTTCCCGACGATTATCGGCCCGCAGAAGACGAGCCGTTCATGAATGAACGGCAGCTGGAGTATTTCCGGCGCAAGCTTCTGAACTGGAAGGCCGAGCTTCTGTCGCAATCGGCCGAAACGATCGACAACCTGCAGGATTCGGCGCGCAACGTGCCCGATATCGCCGACCGCGCGAGCGAGGAAACCGATCGCGCGCTGGAACTGCGCACCCGCGACCGGCAGCGCAAGCTGGTGGCCAAGATCGACTCGGCCCTGCGGCGGATCGACAATGGCGAGTATGGGTATTGCGAGATGACGGGCGAACCCATCAGCCTGAAGCGGCTGGATGCGCGGCCCATCGCCACGATGACGTTGGAAGCGCAGGAAAAGCATGAACGGCGCGAGAAGGTGCACCGCGAAGATTGACCGCAGGCGCGCCTCTTGCGAGGCGGGCCGGGGAAGCAGACAGTGACGCCGGGCCTTCGGGTTCGGCGTTTTGCATTCGGGGGATCTGGAGATGAGCCTGATCGGGCGGCAGGTGACAGTTCTGGGCGCGGGTGTGGCGGGGCTGGCGGTCGCGCGGGCATTGGCGCTGCGCGGGGCCAAGGTGACGGTGCTCGAACAGGCTGATGCGATCCGCGAAGTGGGGGCAGGCCTGCAGATCAGCCCCAACGGCGCGGCGGTGCTGCAGGCGCTAGGGCTTGGCCAGGCGCTGGCCGCAGTCAGCCTGCGGGCGCAGGCGGTTGTGCTGCGCGATGGTTTGGACGGATCGGCAGTGCTGCGCATGGATCTGGCGCGGCTGCGGCCCGAACTGGGGTGGCATTTCGTCCACCGCGCCGATCTGATCGCGCTTCTGCTGGAGGGCGCGCGCGAGGCGGGGGTGAGCTTGCGGCTGCTGCAGAAAGTGGAAGGGGTTGATCTGTCCGGCGCTGCGCCGCTTGTGCGGTTGGCGCAAGGGGATGCGGTTGAGGCGGGGCTGCTGATCGGTGCGGACGGGTTGCATTCGGCCCTGCGCATGGCGCTGAACGGGGTGGCGGAGCCTTTCTTTACCCATCAGGTCGCCTGGCGCGCGGTGATCCCCAATGATCCCACCGACACGGTCGAGGCCGAGGTGCATATGGGGCCGGGCCGCCATCTGGTGAGCTATCCGCTGCGCGGCGGGGCGTGGCGCAACATCGTGGCGGTCGAAGAGCGGCGGCGCTGGGTCGAAGAGGGCTGGTCGCTGCGCGATGATCCGATGGAGTTGCGGCTGGCCTTTGCCGGGTTTTCCCCTCGTGTGCGCGGCTGGCTGGACCGGGTGGAGGATGTCTGGCTTTGGGGCCTGTTCCGCCATCCTGTGGCTCAGCGCTGGTTTCGTGTGTTGCCGGGTGGGGCGGCGGCGATACTGGGCGACGCGGCCCATCCGACGCTGCCCTTTCTGGCACAGGGTGCCAATATGGCGCTGGAGGATGCCTGGGCGCTGGCAGCCGCGCTGTCAGGCCATGACGGGGATGCGGCGGCACTGGCGGCCTATCAGGCCGCCCGCGCCCCGCGCTGCGCCCGGATCGTGCAGGCAGCCGAGGCCAATGCGCGCAACTATCACCTGACAGGCGCGCGGCGTGCAGTGGGCCACACCGCGCTCCGTCTGGCGGGGACCGTGGCCCCCGGCATGGCGCTGCGGCGGTTCGACTGGCTTTATGGCTTTGACGTCACCGCGGGCTGAGCCGGTGTGATTTTGGGTATTTGGGCCAAGATGAAGGGGCTGGTCGCGCCCTATTCGTAGGTAAACGTGCCGATTTCGCAGATGTTCACGTCGCCGCGTTCCAGCACATCGCCATCTTCGAATTCGGCGCGGAAGTCGAACATGCAATAGCCGGTGGAATCATCGAAATTGATCACGACCGATGACCCCGAGGGCAGGACATCCTCGCCGAGGATGTCTTCTTCCCAACTCCCCGATCCGGTGTTGGATCCGTAGAAGCGGACGATGGTGAAGCCGGTGTTGTTGATGATCGTCACCCGGCGGTCGAGCGACAGGGCCGGGGCTGCGCTGGACAGGGCAACGGCGGCAGACAGGGCGAAAGAGGCGAAGAGGCGCATGGCAACATCCGTGGCAGGGGTTGAAACCGCCACCGAGACTAGGACCGTCGCCCCGCTTTGGAAATATTTATCAACAAATCGGAATGTGTGTTTTTGGCCCTGTGCCTTGGCAGCATCACGCAGCCGTGATCGTGTCAGGCGGCAAGCTCCACCCAGACCGGGACATGGTCCGACGGTTTTTCGCCCCCGCGGGTGCCCTTGTCGATGCCTGCCTCGATCAGCAGGTCGGCGCATTGGGGCGAGAGGAGCAGATGGTCGATGCGGATGCCGTTGTTCCGCTCCCATGCGCCGGCCTGATAATCCCAGAAGGAATACTGGCCCGGGCGCGGGTCGCGGGCGCGGAAGGCATCGGTCAGGCCAAGGTTGACGATGCGGCGGAAGGCGGCGCGAGTTTCGGGCAGGAACAGCGCATCCTCGGCCCAGGCGGCGGGTTTGGCGGCATCCTCGGGCTGGGGGATCACGTTGTAATCGCCGCAGAAGGCAAGCGGGTCTTCGGTTTCCAGAAGGGCGCGCACCCGCGCCTCCATCCGGGCCATCCAAGCGAGTTTGTAGTCGTATTTCGGCCCCGGTGCGGGGTTGCCATTGGGCAGGTAGAGGCCGCAGACGCGGATGGCGCGGGTCTCTCCGATCACCGTCGCTTCAATCCAGCGGGCCTGTTCGTCGGCCTCATCCCCCGGCAAGCCGCGCGTGACATCCTCCAGCGGCAGGCGCGACAGGATGGCGACCCCGTTGAAAGATTTCTGGCCGTGGGTTTCGATGCGGTAGCCCATGTCTTCGAAGACCTCGCGCGGGAAGGCGTCGTCGACCGATTTGATTTCCTGCAGGCAGACGACATCGGGTTTCGCCGTTGCCAGCCAGGCGGGCAGGGCGTCGATGCGGGCCTTGATGCCGTTGATGTTGAAGGTGGCAAGTTTCATGGGCATCTCCCTCTCGCCCCTGTTTTAGGCC
>PNND01000016.1 GCA_013824045.1 Rhodobacter sp.
GGTCGCCACGCGGCTGAAATCGACAATACCGCTCGCGCCATTCTCGAACCGGCACATCAGATGGGTCGCATCGGGATTGGTCACCTCGGCCCACTCTTCCGCCCCCGTCAGCGCCTCCACACCCGCGCCAAGCGCAGACCCCGCAAGAACCGGTCGCTTCCGCGTGACGATCAGATTGTCGGCGACAAGGCTTTTCACCCGTCCGACCAGAAACTCCATAAAACTGAAAACATGCGACCCGGTATCGCCCACGATCCCCGTCGGCGCGAGCTTTCCATCCGCGCGCCACATAAAGGGGGCCAGCGGATCGCCGAACATATCGACATGCTGGCATCCCTTGAACAACCGCACCTCGCCGATCTCGCCCGAGGTGATGATGTCGCGCGCCAGATCATGCACCGGATTGCGCGGAAAACCGTGGCCGACGCGGGTGATCACGCCCTTAGCGCGGGCAAGATCGGCCAGTTCCTTCGCCTCGGCCGCCGTATCGGCAAGGGGCTTTTCGCAATAGACATGCTTGCCCGCCAGAAGCGCCGCCTTGGCCACGGGATAATGCAGATTGTCCGGCAGGCAGATGTCGATCAGATCAATCTCGGGATCGTTCACCGCATCGCGCCAGTCGGTCAGGATCCGCGCGGCCGGCGCGCGGGTGGCAAGGTCCGCATCCGCAGCCGGATTCTGGGCGACCAGCGCAGCAATCCGCGCCGTTCCGTCCGCCGCACCCATGAACTGCGGGAAGGTCTGAAAGGCCATGGTATGGACCTTCCCCATCCAGCCAGAGGCCCCCAAGATCGCAACACGAACCGCTGACATAGGCTTTCTCCAGGCGATTGGAACCTTCCAAATTCCTACTGGCACGTTCCAATTTCGTCAACGGCCATTCTGCGCCCCGAACACAAGGCAGGATCGGGCACCTGCCCGAAGGCAAAGGCGCGGCTGGCTGCACCCCGTATCTTGGGGTCATAGGGTGTCGCTGCCAAACACGCATCGCGATGCCCGACAGGGTCGCCATCACCAGACAGACCGGATCGCCTGTTCTTTCTTTCCCTCCTATCTGTATACTCCGCCTCCGGTTCAGGCGTTGTTCGGATGGGTCATGGCGGTAACTCTCAAGGATGTGGCGGAACGCGCCGGTGTCTCGCGCTCGGCCGTGTCGCGCACCTTCACCGATGGGGCCTCCGTCTCGGCCCGCACCCGGGCCAAAGTGGAAAAGGCCGCCGAGGATCTGGGATATGCGCCCAATGCCCTCGCCTCCAGCCTCACCACAGGCCGGACCAAGCTGATCGGGCTGATCGCCAACAACTTCCACAACCCCCTGATCCTTGAAGTCTTCGATCTCTTCACCCGTGGCCTGCAGGATCGCGGCCTGCGCCCGCTCCTCGTCAATCTCAGCGGGGCCACCGATCCGGCGGCCTCGGTCCGGATGCTGCGGCAGTATTCGGTCGATGGGGTGATCGTCGCCTCCTCCACCCTGCCCCCCAGCTTTGCCGCCACCTTCCGGCAGGCCGGCATCCCCGTGGTGCATGCCTTCGGGCGGCCCAGCCCTGCCCCAGAGGTGCATGTCGTGGGCATCGACAACATCGCCTGCGGGCGCATGGCGGCCGAGGCGATGATCCAGCGCGGCTACACGCGCGTGGCCTTTCTCGGCGGGCCAGAGGCGGCAACCTCCACCCAAGACCGCGCGGCGGGTTTCCTTGCAGCCCTCGCCACCCATCCCGGCATCACCGTCACCACCAGCTTCGCCAGCGATTACAGCTTCGATGCCGGCCGGGCCGAGATGCAGCGCCTGCTCACCCACCCCCCCGCACAGGCCTATTTCTGCGGCGATGATCTGCTCGCCGTCGGCGCCATGAGCGCGATCAAAGACGCGGGCCTGAAAGTCCCCGGTGACATCGGCCTGATCGGGCTGAACGATATGGAAATGTCGCGCTGGCAGAACATCGGCCTGACCACCATCCGCCAGCCCGTCTCGGATATCATCGATGCCGCCATCGACCTGGTCACATCCACCATCGAATACCCCGAACGCCCGCCCGAGGTGCGCCTGTTTCCCTGCAGCGTGATCGACCGCCGCTCGCTGCGCTAGCGCAGCCCCGCCTTAGCGAAACATCGGCGGGCGCGCGTCCATCCACTGCCCCCCGGCCTTGGCCGAGGCCACAGCCGTATGCACCGCCGCCATCGACCGCACGCCGCTGGCCGCCAATGGCAGCCCGTCGCGAACCTGCCCCCGGATCGCATCGGCCAGATCGCAATAGATATTGGCCACCGCCAGCGGGAACCCTTCCGGATGGGCAATCGCCACCCGGCTCAGCCGCTTGGCCTCGTCATAAAGCCCGCCCTCGCCCTTTTCCATGATCTGCGTCCGCCCACCCACGGGGGTATAGATCAACTGGTTGGGCTGTTCTGACGCCCAGCGGAACCCGCCGGTCTCGCCAAACACCTGAATGTCGAACCCGTGCTGCCGCCCGATGGCCACCGACGATGTCCACAACCGCCCCACCGTGCCTTTTGCCATGCGGAAGTTGACCATCGCATCATCCTCCAGCACGCGGCTGGAAATGGTGGATGCGAAATCCGCCGACAGCTTTTCCACCTCATCATCGCAGATGAAACTCGCCATATGCAGCGCATGAATGCCGCAATCGGCAAACTGCCCCGAGACCCCCGCCATCGCCGGATCATAGCGCCAGCGCACGCGCGGATTGTCGGCATCCGTGGCATCGCCATGGTGGCCATGGCTGAAATTCGTCACCACCAGCCGCACCTTGCCGATATCGCCCGCCCGAACCATGGCCCGCGCCTGCCGCACCATCGGATAGGCGGAATAGCAATAGTTCACCGCGCAGATCTTGCCCGTCTTGGCGGCCACCCGGACGATCTCCTCGCCCTCTTCCACCGTCATGGTCATCGGCTTTTCGCACAGCACGTTGAACCCGGCCTCAAGGAAGGCCTTGGTGATCTCGAAATGCGTGGAATTGGGCGTGGCGACAGTGACCAGATCGACCCGATCCTCCCGCCCCCGCTCGCCCGCCAGCATCTCGGTCCAGTCGCCATAGGCCCGGTCTGCCGCAATGCCCAACCGCTGCGCATAGTCCCGCCCCGCCTCGGGCCGATGATCCAGCGCCCCGGCGGCAAAAGCAAAATGCCCATCCGCCAGCGCCCCCAACCGATGCGCGGGTCCAATCTGGCTGCCTTCGCCGCCCCCGATCATGCCCCAGTTCAGCTTTTTCATATCCAACGCCCCTCAAAACCCGATGGAGGAAAGGTATTCGCGGTTCTTCCGCGCGTCATCCACAGGGCGCACATCCAGCGTCGGATCGCAATCCTGCTCCACCGTGCACCACCCCTCAAACCCCGCATCCAACAGGATCTGCCGCACCGCCGGGAAATCCACATCCCCCTTGCCCAGATTGCAGAAAATCCCCTGCCCGCAGGCATCATAAAAGCCCGTTCCCTTGGCAATCACATCCGCCTTAACAACGGGATCGATATCCTTGAAATGCATATAGGAAATCCGCCCGATATGCCGCCGCATGAAGGCCACCGGATCGAACCCCGCATAGGAATGATGTCCGGTGTCGAAACAGATCTTCAGGATGCTCTCATCCACCTCATCCAGCAACCGCTCCAACTCCGGCTCAAAGTCGATGAACCCCGCCGCATGGGCATGAATGCCCACCGTCAGCCCGTATTCCTCGGCCCCCATCCGCGCCACGGTGGCGATCCGGTCGCGGAACGCGGCCCATTCCGCCCCGCCCATCTGCTCAGCCGCCTCCGCCCGCCCCGCCGTCGGTGCCCGGCGCGGCGAGATGGAATCGATCAGCACCAGATGCCGCGCCCCATGCGCCACCAGCGCCCGGCACGTCCGCTGCGACGCATCCATCACCTCATCCCATTTGGCCGGATCATGGAACGGGCGGAACACCACCCCGCCAATCAACTCCTGCCCGAACTCTTCAAGCGCCTCTCCCAGCACATCCGGGTCTTCCGGCATGAACCCGATGGGGCCCAGCTCGATCCCGCGATAGCCCGCATCGCGGCAATCGCTCAGCACCTGCCGCCATGGCGGGTTGCGCGGGTCGCCTGCGAATTCCACGCCCCAAGAACAGGGCGCATTGCCGATCCGTATCGTCATGATGTCCTCACTCGCTGGGCACTTTGTGCCAAAGCCCGTCTTCCGACGCCTGAAACGCCGTGTCTATGATCGCCGATACCGCCAGCCCATCGCGGAAGGTGGGCCAGACCGCGCGGCCCGTGGCCACCGCCTCTAGAAAATCCCGCGCCTCGATGATGATCTGGTCCTGATAGCCCGTGCCATGGCCGGGGCCCTGACAGAAGGCCAGATAATTTGGGTGATACGGCCCTGTCAGAATCCGCGTGAACCCCCGCGTCGCCTCCGGCCCCTCGGCCCGATACAGCCAGACCGCATTCTGATCTTCCTGATCAAAGCGGATCGCGCCCTGTGTGCCATGGATTTCATAGGCATAGCCCATCTTCCGCCCGGTCGCCACGCGGCTCACGAACAGATGCCCCATCACGCCTGAAGCGAAACGCAGCATCATCTGCGCCTGATCGTCATTGTCCACCGCCACCGGCCCGTTCGGCCCCGGTCGCGTCGCATGCACCGTCTCGATCCGCGCCGACACCTCTGCCACCGGCCCCATCAGCGCCAAGAGGCAGTTGATCGGATGCGGTGCCAGATCGCCCATCGTGCCATTGGCCCGCCCCGTCGTGCGCCATGTCGCGGGCAACTCCGGATCGGCCAGAAAATCTTCCGTATGCTCGCCGCGAAACCAGGTCACCCGGCCAATCGCGCCGTCCGCCAGCAACTGCTTCACAAACTGCGTGGCAGGCGTGCGCACATAGTTGAACCCGATCATGTTGGGCAGCCCCGACGCCTCCGCCGCCGCCACCATCGCCCGCGCATCGGCCAGCGAAGCCCCCAGCGGCTTTTCGCAAAACACGGGTTTTCCCGCTGCAAAGGCCGCCTCGGCAATCGCCCGATGCGTCGATTGTGGCGAGGCGATCACCACCGCCCCCACGCGCGGGTCGTCCACCACATCCTGCCAACGCGCCGCCGCCCGGGCAAACCCATAGGCCCGCGCATAACGCTCGGCCGAGGCCATACTGGTCGCCCCAATCACCTCCAGCCGGGGCCGTAGCGCGGTGTCAAAAACCGCCCCCACGGCGGCATAGGCCACTGCATGGGCCTTGCCCATATAGCCGCCACCGATCAACCCGATCCCGATCTCTGCCACGGAAAGCCTCCCCGCTTTCAACCAGTATTGCAACCGGTTGCAAAAGATGTATCCTGCCCCTTAAGCACACGCAAGCCCCGTTTCGCGGGCCGCACCACTTGGGGGAAACATGACCGGATCAGAGGGCAGCATCAAGCTGACCGTGGCACAGGCCATCGTCCGCTTCCTGATGAACCAGTTCATCGAAATCGACGGTGTGGAAACCCGCATCTGCGGCGGCGGCTTCGGCATCTTCGGCCATGGCAACGTGCCGTGCTTGGGCGAGGCGCTCTATCCCGTCCGCGATGACCTGCCCCTCTATCGCGGGCAGAACGAACAGAGCATGGGCTTCGCCGCCGCCGCTTACGCCAAATACCACCTCCGCCGCCGCTTCATGTTCTGCACCGCCAGCGCAGGCCCCGGCACCGCCAACCTGCTCACCGCCGCCGCCCTTGCCCATGCCAACCGTCTGCCGATGCTCATGCTCTGCGGCGACACCTTCCTCACCCGCCTACCCGATCCGGTGCTGCAACAGTTGGAGCATTTCAACAACCCGACACTGGGCGTGAACGACGCTTTCAAGGCCGTCTCCCGCTATTGGGACCGCATCACCCACCCCGCGCAAATCCTCCAGTCCCTGCCCGCAGCCCTCGCCACGATGCTGGACCCCGCCGATTGTGGCCCGGCCTTCCTCGGCCTGCCACAGGATCTGCAGGGCTGGTCCTATGACTACCCCGCCGCCTTCTTCGCTCGCCGCGTCCACCGCATCCGCCGCCAATCCCCCGACATGGCGGAAATAGCGGATGCCGCCGCCCTCCTGCGCGTCGCCAAACGTCCCGTCATCGTCGCAGGCGGCGGTGTGCAATATTCCGGCGCGGTCGCAGAGCTCACCGCTTTCGCCGAGGCGCACAATATCCCCGTCGTCGAAACCATCGCAGGCCGCGCCAACCTCTTGGCCACCCACCCCCTCAATATCGGCCCCCTTGGCGTCACCGGGTCAGACAGCGCCAACACCATCGCAGGGGCCGCCGATGTGGTCCTCGCCATCGGCACCCGCCTGCAGGATTTCACCACCGGCTCTTGGACCGTTTTCGCCCCCGACGCCCGCCTCATCGGCCTGAACGCAGGCCGCCATGACGCCGCCAAGCACCTCTCCCTCCCGGTCGTGGGCGATGCCAAACTTGGTATCCAAGCCCTCACCACAGCCCTTGCCACCCACCGCGCCCCCGCCAACTGGGTGGCAAAGGCCCAATCCGAACGCCGCACCTGGGATGAATACGTCACCTCCAACACCACCCCCGGCAACCGCCCCAACTCCTACGCCCAAGCCATCGGCACGGTGAACGCGCTCGTCCACCCGCGCGACCGCATCGTCACCGCCGCAGGCGGCCTACCGGCTGAGGTCACCGCCAACTGGCGCACCCTCGGCATCGGCACCGTCGATGTCGAATTCGGCTTCTCCTGCATGGGATACGAGATCGCAGGCGGCTGGGGCGCGCGCATCGCGCAGGCGGAATCCGAGCCAGGCCGCGATACCATCGTCTTCGTCGGCGACGGCAGCTATCTTTTGATGAACTCCGACATCTATTCCTCTGTTCTCACACAGAAAAAACTCATCATCCTCGTGCTGGACAATGGCGGCTTCGCCGTCATCAACAAGCTGCAGAACAACACGGGCCAAGACAGCTTCAACAACCTCATCGCCGATTGCCCCACCGTCCCCGACCCCTTCCTCGTGGATTTCGAAGCCCACGCCCGCGCCATGGGGGCCATCGCGGAAACCGTCGCCAACCCCACTGAGCTGGCCGCCGCCTTCCAACGCGCCAAGTCCGCCCCCAAAACCACCGTCATCGTGATGAAGGTGGACGCCTACGAGGGCTGGACAACCCAAGGCCACGCCTGGTGGGAAATCGGCACCGCTGAGGTCTCCCCCACCGAAACCGTCCGCGCCAAACATGCGGAGGTCGAATCCGGCCGCGCCGCCCAAAGGCCCGGCATCTGATGGCCACCCTCTCCCGCCTCTCGGGCCGCAACTTCCTCGTCATCGGTCGCGCCGGGATGGACCTCTACGCCGATCCCCCCGGAACGCGCACCGAGGATGCCACCCGCTTCACCACCGCCCTCGGCGGCTCCTCGGCCAATATCGCCGTGGGTCTGGTCAAACAGGGCTGCCAAGCCGCTCTTCTCACCTGCATCTCCGATGATGCCGTTGGCCGCTTCTGCCGCGCCGAACTCACCCGCTACGGCGTCGATCACACCCATGTCCGCGCCGTGCCGGGTGAGGTGCGCAACTCGCTGGCCGTGGTTGAGACTCGGCTGGAAAACTGCCAATCCGTCATCTACCGCAACAACGCCGCCGATTTCGCGATGACCGCGGAGGATGTCGACCCCGTCGATTACGCCGCCTTCTCCGCCCTGATCACCACCGGCACCGTCCTCGCCGCCGAACCTTCCCGCAGCGCCACCTTCCACGCCTTCACCCGCGCCCGCACGGCAGGCCTGCCCCTGATCTTCGACGTCGACTACCGCCCCTATTCCTGGGCCTCAGCACAGGAAGCCGCCGAGGTCTACTCAAAAGCAGCAGCCCTCTGCGACGTGATCATCGGCAATGACGTGGAGTTCGGCTTCATGGCAGGCGATCCCGAAAAGGGCCTCGCCAAAGCCCGCAGCCTGATCACCCAAGGCGCGCAGATCGTCATCTACAAGATGGGCGAAAAGGGCGCGATCACCCTCACTCCCGACGGCGAGTTTACCACCGGCATCTACCCCACCGCCGCGCTCAAACCCACCGGCGCGGGCGACAGCTTTCTGGCCGCCCTCACCGCCGCCCTCGCCACCGGCCAACCGCTGCACACCGCCGTCCTGCGCGGCTCCGCCGCCGCCGCCATGGTGGTGGCCCGCGTCGGCTGCGCCCCGGCCATGCCCACCACGGTCGAGCTTGACGACTTCCTCACCCAACATCCCGGCCCCACGACAGGCTGAAAGGACCCCCCATGCACATCGCCCCGCATGACAACGCAAACCGCCCCATCGTCGACCGCGACGATCCACTGGTCCCGCTGGTCTATTTCAACATCCTCCGGCTCAAGGCGGGCGAAACCTTCGACTATCGCACCCCCGGCTATGAGACCTGCATCGTCCCCGCCACCGGCACCGTGACAGTTGAAACCATGGGCGACAGCTATGCCGATATCGGCCATCGCGGCACCGATGTCTGGGATGGCGAACCCGAAGGCGTCTACATCCCCACCGACACCGCCACCCGCATCACCGCCCGCACGGATACGGAAACCTTCATCGCGGGCGCGCGCTTCGCGGAAACCCTCCGCCCCTTCGCCGTCCGCGCCAAGGATATCGACAAGGTCCAATACGGATCGGACGACACCAAGACCCACCGCAAGATCAAGCACATCCTCGGGGCCGCCTATCACGACCGCGTCGGTCGCCTGCTCGTCTCGGAACTCTACACCGTCGGCCAAGGCGGCTGGTCTGGCTTTCCCAGCCACAAGCACGACACCGACCGCCGCGATCCCGCCACGGGCGACCTCATCGAAACCCGCCACGACGAATGCTACAACTTCCGCTTCCGCCCCGATACCGGCTCCGGCATGCAGATGCTGCAACGCGTGGATAACGAACCGGGTGACGCCTATCACATCATGAACCGCTCCACGATCCTGATCGACAAGGGCTATCACCCCTGCTCCGTCCTGCCGGGGTATGAGATGTATTA
>PNND01000122.1 GCA_013824045.1 Rhodobacter sp.
GTGCAGACGCGCAGTGCAGCCGGGCGTATGCACGCAGCGCACCCCGCATTCACCTTCGATTATGGTTAATGCGGCGGGGCGACCCCGCGCCGGGGCGTGCAGGAAAGGGAAGGATGGGCGGGATGAACCCCGCCTTGCGGGCTGGATCAGCCGCCCATCACCGCCTCGCGGAAGCGAAAGAAGCCATGGGTGGCATGGGGCCATGCTGCGGCGTCATGGTCGCGCAGCAGGCGGGCAAGGCGGATGCCGCGCGCATCGAGCAGGGGTTCCAACCTTTGCAGCGCGGCGGCCGTGGGGCCGATGGGGGCATAGGGCGTGGCCAGTTGCGCAATGCCCTGCGCGGCGAGGTGATCGGCGAGCGCTTCCAGCGCCGCGTCGGTGAAGCGCGGCGCTTCGGGTTGGCCAAGACGCAGGGCGGTGTCGGTCAGCGCATCGTCGACAAAGGCAGTGACGATCGGGTTGACCGAAAGGGTGGAGCGGCGGGTGGTGGTGGTCAGAAAGATCAGCGGTCCCGCATCTGCCAAGGCGGGCGGGGTGTCGCCTGCGAGATCGTCTTCATGCAGCAGGAGCGCGGTGGACAGGCCCGGATGCAGCGCATCGCCGATGGGCGTTGCGCGCGGGGCGGGATGGGGCTGCATCGGCAAGGGCGGACAGGTCCGCGCAAGGCCGGAGGGGCGGAAGCGGCCATTGGTGTTCTTGGCGATGTTGTCGGCAGTCGCCGCATAGATCTTGCCCGGCGTATGCAGGCCCCCCACCCAGCGCCAGGACAGGGTGTTGGAGGCGGGATCACCGTCGATGAGATGGCGCAGGAAGAAATCCGCCCCCAGTTCCCAAGGCAGGCGCAGCGTGAAGATCCAGATCGAGGCGAACCACATGCGCGCGTGGTTGTGCAGATAGCCCGTTGCGGCCAGTTCCTGCGCCCAATGGTCGAAGCCGTCGATCCCGGTGGTGCCGGAACAGGCGGCCTCCCATTGCTGGCGCAGGCCGGATTCGGTTTGGACACGGTTCAGCGCGGCGGTAAGGCCTTGGCGATAGGCCGACCAGATGCCGGGGCGGCGTTCCAGCCAGCCTTTCCAATAGGTGCGCCACCAGACCTCGGCGAGGAACTTCTCCGCCCCCTGCGGATGGGTGCGGAGCGTGGCGTCGATCACCTCAGCCTCGGTCAGCAGGCGGTGGCGGAGGTAGGGCGACAGGCCCGAGACATGGAGATGACCCGGCAGATCCTCATTGCGGCGCGCGGCATAAGGCAGGCCGGCGCGGGGCAGGAAGTTCGTCAGGCGTGCGGTGGCGGCGGCGCGGGTGGCGGGTAGGGGAAGGGGCAATCCGGTCATGCTGCGCAAGTTAGGGGCGCCGGAGCGGGGGGCAAGGCAATGGCTGCAGCGGCAAAAAGGCCATCTCTGCCCTGTGGGCTTCATCTTGGCAAAAATACCCATGAGACGCCGATCAAGGGAGGCTGCGTCAAAGGGGGGCGCGGGCAATCGACGGGGCTGCCCTTGCAGCCCCCCGCCCACACAACTAAGACTCTGGCAAGAGAATGTCGTTATGACCCCTGTGACATGAAGAGGCAGCCCGCGATGCGCGATCCCGTCGATCACTACATGAACACCCTTGTCCCGATGGTTGTGGAACAGACCAGCCGGGGCGAACGGGCCTATGACATCTTCTCGCGCATGCTGAAGGAACGGATCATTTTCTCTCCGGCCCGGTGCATGACGGCATGTCATCGCTGATCTGCGCGCAGCTTCTGTTCCTTGAGGCGGAAAATCCGTCCAAGGAAATCAGCATGTACATCAACTCGCCCGGTGGCGTGGTGACGTCGGGCCTGTCGATCTATGACACGATGCAATACATCAAGCCCAAGGTTTCCACGCTGGTGATCGGGCAGGCGGCATCGATGGGGTCGCTGCTGCTGACGGCGGGGCATAAGGGGATGCGCTTCTCGCTGCCCAATACCCGCGTCATGGTGCACCAGCCTTCGGGCGGCTATCAGGGGCAGGCCACGGACATCATGATCCACGCGCGCGAGACCGAAAAGCTGAAGCGGCGGCTGAACGAGATCTATGTCAAGCACACCGGCAATGAGTATGACACCGTCGAGGCGGCGCTGGAGCGGGACAATTTCATGTCGGCCGAGGATGCAAAGGCCTGGGGATTGATCGACGAAATCGTCGCCGATCGTGGCAAGATGGACGACACATCGAAGTAAGAAGGTGCCCCCGCCGATGCGACCTTTGGCGGGGGCTTTTTGGCATTGTGGGGGCGCGGGCCTTGGCCTAGACTTTCACAGGTAACCGGCTTTTGGGCCGGGATCTGGCAGAGGACGACCGAATGGCGAACAACTCCGGCAGCGACAGCAAGAACACGCTTTACTGCTCGTTCTGTGGCAAGAGCCAGCATGAGGTGCGCAAGCTGATTGCGGGGCCGACGGTCTTTATCTGCGACGAATGTGTCGAGCTGTGCATGGACATCATCCGCGAGGAGACGAAGACCACCGGTCTGAAATCCAGCGAAGGGGTGCCGACACCGCGCGAGATCTGCAAGGTGTTGGATGATTACGTCATCGGCCAGATCCATGCCAAGCGCGTGCTGTCGGTCGCGGTGCACAACCATTACAAGCGGCTGAACAATTCGTCGAAGACGGATATCGAACTGTCGAAGTCGAACATCCTGCTGATCGGGCCGACCGGTTGCGGCAAGACGCTGCTGGCGCAGACGCTGGCCCGTATCCTTGATGTGCCCTTCACCATGGCGGATGCGACGACTGACGGAAGCGGGCTATGTGGGCGAGGATGTGGAGAACATCATCCTGAAGCTGTTGCAGGCCAGCGAATACAACGTGGAGCGGGCGCAGCGCGGGATCGTCTATATCGACGAGGTCGACAAGATCACGCGCAAATCGGACAACCCGTCGATCACCCGCGATGTGAGCGGCGAGGGTGTGCAGCAGGCGCTTTTGAAGATCATGGAAGGCACCGTGGCGAGCGTGCCGCCGCAGGGCGGGCGCAAGCATCCCCAGCAGGAATTCCTGCAGGTGGATACGACGAACATCCTGTTTATCTGCGGCGGGGCCTTTGCGGGGCTGGAAAAGATCATCGCACAGCGCAACAAGGGTTCGGGCATCGGCTTTGGCGCCGATGTGAAAGACCCCGACTCG
Organism: Rhodobacter sp.; assembly: GCA_013824045.1. Taxonomy (GTDB): domain Bacteria; phylum Pseudomonadota; class Alphaproteobacteria; order Rhodobacterales; family Rhodobacteraceae; genus Paragemmobacter. Next base: position 3,155 of record PNND01000122.1, read on the forward strand.
CGCGGTGTGGGCGAGCTGTTCAAGGAGCTGGAGCCGGAAGATCTGCTGAAGTTCGGGCTGATCCCGGAATTCGTGGGCCGTCTGCCGGTAATCGCCACGCTGAACGATCTGGACGAAGGGGCTCTGGTCACCATCCTGACCGAGCCGAAGAACGCGCTGGTGAAGCAGTATCAGCGGCTGTTCGAGATTGAGGGCACGAAGCTGACCTTCACGCCGGATGCGCTGACCGCCATCGCCAAGCGCGCGATCAAGCGCAAGACCGGCGCGCGGGGGCTGCGGTCGATCATGGAGGATATCCTGTTGGATACCATGTTCGAACTGCCCGGCATGGACAGTGTCGAAGAGGTTGTGGTGAACGAGGAGGCGGTGAATTCCGCCGAGGCCAAGCCGATGCTGGTGTACACCGAAACGAAGAAAAAGGAACCGGCGACGGCGGGGTGACCCGGGGCCGTTTCGGTTCGGTGGTGAACTGACGAAATTCGGGCAAAGCGCCCGCCCACCTTTTGGCGGGCGGGCGCTTTGCATTTGGCGGGGCAGCGGCGCCTTGCGGTTTAGCTGGCTGTCGGCACGATGCCTTGGGTGAAGCGGGCGAGTTTCGCGGCATTGGCCGGATCATGCGTGAAGAGCGTGAGGCCCGGTTTTTCAAGCCCGGCGCGGCGCAGCATATCATAGGTGGCGAGCGTCGCTGCCCGCTGTTCCACGATACCTGGGATCACGTTATCCGCAACCTGCGAGTCATCGAAGGCGGCATCTCCCGCGAGGATGATCCGCCGGTCGCCCAGATCGATCACCACGCTCTGGTGTCCGGCAGTATGGCCCGGTGTCGGGATGACGAAGATATCGCCCCGTTCGGTCAGCGGCATGACGACCCCGAAAGCGCCCTGCGCGCCGCGCCAAGCGGTTTGATGCAGGCGCCCGTCCTGCGGCAGTTTCGCCAGAAGGCGGCCGGAGCGGGCGGCGGGCACCAGTTCTTCGGGCGAGACGAGAAGCCGGGTGGTGCGGGGCAGCACATCGAGGTTTCCGATATGGTCGGAATGGGTGTGTGTCAGCACGCATAGATCGATATCGGTGAGGGCATGTCCCGTCGCGGTGATCATGGCGGGCAGGTCGTTGCCGGCGGCGGCGGTGGCGTCGATGATCTTGGGATAGACCGCGCCCATGCGCTTTGCCGCGTCGCCGAAATAGGCGGGTGTGCCGAAGGCGGCGCTTTCTCCAGTGTCGATCAGGATGCGGCGTTCGGGGTGGTCGATCAGCCAGGCGGTGCAGTCGAGCCAGCCGGTGATCTGCCGATCCGACATCATGACGGGAAAGCGCAGCTTGTCATCGACCCCGGCAAGTTCGGGCGGCAGGGCGCGGTGCCGGTTGCGGATGCGCACAAGGCCGACTGGCAGGCGCCAGAGCGTGATGCCTTGGCCGAGATCATGTGCGGTCGGGCGCGGGGTGGCAGGCAGCGTTGGGCGTGGTGACCAGCGCATGACCGGCGGTCCAGCAAAGGCGGCGATCATCCGCGCGACATGGCCGAGGCGGCGGGGCAAAGAGAGGGTATTGGACATTGGAGCGACTTCCGCTAACTAAACAATGTATAGATTACGCGAAGGAGGCATGTTTGGATCACCCGGACCCGCAGGCAAAACCCTATCACCACGGTGATTTGCGCCGGGCGATCCTCGATGCGGCAGAGCGGATGCTGGCAGAGGAGGGACTGGAGGCCGTGACGATCCGCGCCTGTGCGCGGGCGGCGGGAGTTTCGCCTGCGGCTCCGATCCATCACTTCGGATCGTTGAGGGACCTGCTTGCCGTGCTGGCCGCGCGGGGGTTCGGGCAATTGGTGGCGCGGCTGGATGCCGATCTGTCGCAGAGCGGGCATCAGGGCGACCGGGCGCTGGTTGGCGCTTATGTCGCCTTCGCCCTGTCAGCGCCGCGCATGTTCGATCTGATGTGGCGCGAGGATGTCTTGAACCCCGCACAGGCCGAACTCGTTGCAGCGCGAAGCCTTGCCCTTGGTCGCCTGCAGTTCCATTCCCAGACAGCGATCGGCGAGGGCGATGCACGCTTGCGCGCCATCAGGTCTTGGTCGCTTGCCCATGGCCTTGCTACGCTTCTGCTGCATGGCCGTATCGTGACCGCTTTGGGTGGGCCGGGTACGGGGCTGGAGACGAAGGAAGACTTCGCCGCCTTGGCCTATGATCTGATGTTTGTGCGCGGCTAGGCGGCGCGTTTTCGTTTTCCGGCGGCGGGGGTGGGTCCGGCGTGCAGGGGTCCTGCGTTGCTGGCGTCTGGATGACCGACAGTCACTTTCCCGCTGCCGGGGTGGCTTCATGCTGGACCTTTTTCGCCTGTTCGGCCATATGAGGGCAAAGGTTTCCCGGAGGGTGTTATGGATTTCCTCAAGCGGCTCGTGACGTGGTGGAACGGTCAGACATTGGGCACGCAGCTTTATACCTCGCGCAAGGGGGTGAAGGTGGGTGAGGATGATCAGGGCAACATCTATTACGAGACGCGGGACGCGAAGCGGCGTTGGGTCATCTTCAATGGCGAGGCCGAGGCGAGCCGGGTGAATGCCGATTGGCATGGCTGGTTGCACCACACATGGGACGAGCCGCCGACCAAGGCGCCGTTGAAGCACAAGGCGTGGGAAAAGCCGCATCAGGAGAACCTGACCGGCACGGATGCCGCCTATGCACCGACCGGGTCGATCCGGCGTAGCGCCCCGGCGGCGCGGCAGGATTACGAGGCGTGGCAGCCTAAGTGATGGAGAATCGTGCGGAAGTTCTGGCCGGAGCGGCCGTTCTGGCGGCGGCCATCGGCTTTCTGGTCTATGCGGGCCAGCAGACCGGGGTGACATCGCAGGCGGCGGGCAGCTATGAGCTGGTGGCATCCTTCCGGTCGGTCGAGGGGATCCGGGTCGGCACGGATGTGCGGCTGGCGGGGGTGAAGGTGGGCACGGTGACGGGGTTGGAACTGAACCCCGAGACGTTCTTTGCCGATGCGCGGCTGACGGTGCAGGAGAATGTGCTTTTGCCGGATGACTCGGCCGCACTGATTTCGTCCGAAGGGTTGCTGGGCGGGAATTTCGTCGAACTGGTGCCGGGCGGATCGCTGGACAATCTGGAAGCTGGTGCCGAGATCGAGGACACGCAAGGTGCGGTGTCGGTGATTTCGCTGATGATGAAATTCGCCGGGGGCGGCGGGGATACGGCGGCACCAGAGGGTGGTGCGGTCGAATGATCGCCCGTGCGCTTGCCACGCTGTGCCTGCTGGCGGCGCCAGTTGCCGGGCCGGCGGCGGCGCAGCAATTTGCCGACAGTGACGCGGGTATCCTGCGCTGGCTGGACAAGCTGACCGGGGAAACGGCGGATATCGAACTGGTGCTAGGCCAAGAGGCGGTGTCGGGGCGGTTGACGATCCGGCTGGATGCCTGCCGCTATCCGGCGGATAACCCGGCCTCGGACGCGCAGGCGCATCTGACAATTCTGGATGCGGGCGTGGCAGAGCCGGTGTTCGAGGGGTGGATGGTGGCGTCATCGCCCGCGCTGTCAGCGCTGGATCATCCGCGCTATGACGTGTGGGTGTTGCGCTGCGATTACCCGGAGGTCGTGCCCGCGCCTGCGCCGGAAGACGCCACGTCTGAGGGTGAGGGCGAGTAACCCGGCGGGTGAAAGTGGGCCGACTCGGTTAGCGCGCGCGCAAGGCGGCGGTGGTAATCGCCACGCGGGATTTCGATCCCGCCGAGGCTGGCAAGATGCGGCGTCAGGAATTGGGTATCGAACAGGGTGAAGCCGCCTGCGCGCAGGCGGTGCACGGTATGGGCCAGCGCCAGCTTTGACGCATCGGTGCGGCGTGAGAACATGCTTTCGCCGAAGAAAGCACTGCCGAGGGTGACGCCATAGACGCCACCTATGAGTGTGTCAGCTTCCCATACCTCGATCGAATGAGCGTGGCCTGCATGGTTAAGGGCGACGTAATTGGCAAAGATGGTGTCGTTGATCCAGGTCTCATCCCGGTCGGCGCAGGCCTGCACGGTTTCGGCAAAGGCGGAGTCGGCGGTCACGCGCCAATCGGCGCGCAGCAGGCGGCGGCGCAGCGAGCGCGAGATGTGGAAGCCGTCCAGCGGCAGGATGCCCCGGCGGCGGGGATCGACCCAGTGGATCTGCGGATCGTCGCGGCTTTCGGCCATCGGAAAGATGCCCGCCGCATAGGCGCGCAGCAGGATATCCGGGGTGATGGCATTGACGATCATGGCATTTTTCATAGCCGAAGATTGCAAATTCCGCTGCGGGAATTTGCGGCGGCGCCCGTGGGACCGGGCGCCGCGCGGATCAGGTCATTCGCCGAACTGGGCGGCGAGCCATTTTTCCAGCCAGTGGATGTTGTAATCGCCCGACTGGATATCGGGTTCGGCCAGAAGCGCATCGAAGAGGGGAACGGTGGTGTCGATCCCGTCGACGATCAGCTCCCCCAGCGCGCGGCGCAGGCGGGCGAGCGCTTCGGGCCGGTCGCGGCCGTGGACGATCAGCTTGCCGATCAGGCTGTCATAATAGGGCGGGATGGAATAGCCGCCGTAGAGCGCGGAATCCATGCGCACGCCAAGGCCACCCGGCGCGTGGAACACGCGCACCTTGCCGGGGCAGGGGGCGAAGTTGGGCAGCTTTTCCGCGTTGATCCGCACCTCGATCGCGTGGCCGTTGATTTCCAGCGCGGATTGCGAGAAGGACATCGGCAGGCCAGCGGCGACACGGATCTGTTCGCGGACAAGGTCGACGCCGAAGATCGCCTCGGTCACCGGGTGTTCGACCTGCAGGCGGGTGTTCATCTCAATGAAGTAGAAGTTGCCGTCTTCATACAGGAATTCGACGGTGCCTGCGCCGATGTAGTTGATCTTGGCCACCGCCTCGGCGCAGATCTTGCCGATTTCTGCGCGCATCTTGGGGGTGATGGAGGGGCCGGGTGCCTCTTCGAACACTTTCTGGTGGCGGCGCTGAAGCGAGCAATCGCGTTCGCCCAGATGGACCGCGTTGCCCTTGCCGTCGCCGAAGACCTGAATTTCGATGTGGCGGGGCTTTTGGAGGTATTTCTCGATATAAACCTCGTCATTGCCGAAGGCGGCCTTGGATTCCGACCGCGCGGTGCGGAAGGCGACCTCCAACTCTTCGGCGTTGCGGGCGACTTTCATGCCGCGCCCGCCACCGCCGGCGGTGGCCTTGATGATGACCGGGAAACCGATCCCTGCTGCCACGCCGATGGCGGTTTCAAAATCGGGAACGCCGCCGTCAGAGCCGGGGACGACCGGGATACCCAACGCCTTGGCGGTTTCCTTGGCGGTGATCTTGTCGCCCATGATGCGGATATGTTCCGCCGAGGGGCCGATGAACGTGATGCCGTGATCTTCCAGCGCCTGCGCGAAGGCGGCATTTTCCGAAAGGAAGCCGTAGCCGGGATGGACGGCCTGCGCGCCGGTGATTTCGCAGGCCGAGATGATGGCGGCCTTGTTGAGATAGGAGGAGGTGGAGGAAGCCGGCCCGATGCAGACCGATTCATCGGCCATGCGGACATGCATCGCATCGGCATCGGCGGTGGAATGCACGGCGACCGACTTGATCCCCATTTCCCGGGCGGCGCGGATGACGCGCAATGCGATCTCGCCCCGGTTGGCGATCAGGATCTTTTCGAACATGGCGCGGCCCTTATTCGATGATCAGGAGCGGTGCGCCGTATTCGACCGGCGTGCCGTCTTCGACGAGGATGCGTTTGATCACACCGGCCTTGGGCGCGGGGATCTGGTTCATCGTCTTCAT
>PNND01000002.1 GCA_013824045.1 Rhodobacter sp.
GACTTCGCCTCCAGCCTCGACCTAACCCAGCCCGATGAATACTGGCAGCGCTACCTGTACTTCAACGCAGGCTGGTTCCTGCATGAAAGCCCGCGCCGCTTTGGTGAGCTGTTCCTGAAATACGCCACCGACATCGCCGCCAATCCCGGCCCAGCGCTGGCCTGCCAAACACTCAACCCCTGGCTCGACCAGGTGGCCCTGCCCCTTGTCATCCACGCCCTCGGCGGCGGCCGCCCCGGCCCCGATCTCGCAGGCCTCGACGGGGAACTGACCTGCCACTGGCGCATCCTGCCGCTGTTCTTCGCCCGCGAAAGCGACCATGCGGTGGCGGTCATGGAACAGGTCGCAAACGATCCGCGCATTGAACGCGTCTTGCGCCACTACGCGCCCTTCAAGAAGATGCTCTACCGCGGCGAAGGCCAGCAGGTCCGCGCCCTGTTCGACCGCGCCGATCTGCCACGCAAGGAACAGGCCATCCGAAACGCCATCAAGCGCGCGGGTCTCTGGACGCGTTAGGGTTTTTCGCCAAAGGCATGGGGCAAAAGCGCCCCACCGCGGCACCTCACAATTCCAGCATCACCACCGGCCAAAGCGACGCCACCAGCAGCCCCGCCATCCCCCAGTTGAACACCCGCAATCGCCCCGGCGCCTCTAGCCACCGCCGCAGCCCCTGCCCCGCCGCCGCCCAGACAGCGACCGAGGGCAGGTTCACCAGCGCAAACACCCCCGCCACGGCCGCATAGGCACCGACCGAAGGCTCCGGCACATAGGCCGCCACCGCGCCCAGCGCCATGGCCCAGGCCTTGGGGTTCACCCATTGAAACGCCGCCGCCTGCAGAAAGGTCATCGGCCGTCCCCCGGCCTTTCCTTCCCCCGGCGCACCGGACCGCGCGATCTTCCACGCCAGCCACAGCATATATCCCACCGCCGCCACCTTCAGCCCGGTCAGAGCCCATGGCACCGCCACAAAGACCCCGGCCACCCCCAGCCCGACCAGAAACACCATCACCGCATGGCCGATGGAAATGCCCAACATATGCGGCACCGTCCGCCTGAGGCCAAAATTCACCCCCGAGGCCAGCAGCATCATGTTGTTCGGCCCCGGCGTGACCGAGGTAACAAAGGCAAAGCCCAGCAGGGCAAGGAAAAGATCATGCGTCATGGCACAATCCCTAACACCCAAACCGCGCTTGGGGATTGCAAATGCGGCGCTCAAGACGCAAGTTTCGCAACAAATGACGAAGATAGATGACATAAACGCCCGGATATTGCGCGAACTGCGTCGCGATGGCCGGATCAGCAACCTGATCCTCGCCGAACGCGTAGGCCTGTCGCCCTCCGCCTGCCTGCGCCGCGTGCAAGAGATGGAACGCTCCGGCCTCATCAAGGGCTACCGCGCCGTGCTTGACCCGGCCCAGCTTGGCATCGGCTTCACGGCCTATGTCACCGTGGGCCTTAACACCCACACCAAAGCCAGCCAAGAGGCGTTCGAACGCGCCGTGGCCCGCGCTCCGCAAGTCACCGAATGCCACAACATCACCGGCATGGTGGAATACCTCCTGCGCGTCGAATGCGCCGATCTGGCGGCCTATAAGTTCTGGCACACCGATGTTCTGGGCACCCTGCCGCAGGTGCAATCCATCACCACCTTCGTCGTCATGGGCAGCCCCAAGGACGACCGCGCCTGAGGGCAAGGGTTTGGTAACCTCGCTGTCGCAGCCTGCAGGCCATCACAGCCCCACGCCGGAAAGGAGCCCTCGCCGCAATGTGCATCACCGCACCCTTAACCACGTTTCACCGGGCTACCCTGCGCAAATTTGTATGCACACATGCTGCACAGCCATCTGCACGGGTTGCCGCACAGAGAAATCACCACAACTCATTGAATCAAATAAACTATCCTCGTTTCATTCCCGAAAATCTCTCACCTCAGCCAGATCCATCGCACCATTAACAAAGCGTTTCACGCCCCACCCGTCCAGCACCCGATCCCTGCCACACCGCACAAAAGGAAAGGGCGTCACACCTAACCTTCCTCCCGCCAAGCCCGGCAGGACAAGACGATCCTTCCCCCCGCCCCCGCCACGGCGCAAACTCCCTTCTCTCAAACCCTTGGCAAGCGAACCAATCCTCTCTTCTTCCGCCGCCCCCTTCACAGCCCGCCGCCCTTCCCCTAACCTCGCGCCCGTCACAACCCTTGGGAGGGGATCCGCCATGTCCGAAGACCGCAAGCTCGCCTTTGAAACGCTCCAGATTCACGCCGGCGCTGAACCTGATCCCGCCACTGGCGCGCGGCAGGTGCCGATCTATCAGACCACCGCCTATGTTTTCCGCGATGCCGACCACGCGGCAAAGCTCTTCAATCTGCAAGAGGTGGGCTACATCTACTCCCGCCTGACCAACCCCACCGTTTCCGCGCTCGCCAACCGCGTTTGCGCGCTGGAAGGCGGGGCGGGGGCGATCTGCTGCTCCTCGGGCCATGCCGCGCAGATCATGGCGCTGTTTCCGCTCATGGGGCCGGGGCTGAACATCATCGCCTCTACCCGCCTCTACGGCGGCACGATGACCCAGTTCAGCCAGACCATCAAACGCTTCGGCTGGTCGGCCAAGTTCGTCGATTTCGACGATCTCGCCGCGCTGGAGGCCGCGGTGGACAGCAACACCCGCGCCATCTTCTGCGAATCCATCGCCAATCCGGGCGGCTACATCACGGACCTCGATGCCGTGGCCAAGGTGGCCGACAAGGTCGGTCTGCCGCTCATCGTCGACAACACCTCCGCCACCCCCTACCTCTGCCGCCCGATCGAACATGGGGCCACGTTGGTGGTCCATTCCGCCACCAAATACCTCACCGGCAACGGCACGGTGACCGGCGGCGTGGTGGTGGATTCGGGCAAATTCGACTGGTCCAAATCCGGCAAATTCCCCTCGCTCTCGGAACCCGAACCCGCCTATCACGGGCTGGCCTTCCACCCCGCCTTGGGCGCGATGGCCTTCACCTTCCACTCCATCGCCGTGGGCCTGCGTGATCTGGGCATGACGATGAACCCGCAAGGCGCACATTACACGCTGATGGGGATCGAAACCCTGTCGCTGCGGATGGACCGGCATGTGGAAAACGCCCGCAAGGTCGCCGAATGGCTGGAGAAAGACCCCCGCATCGACTACGTCACCTATGCAGGGCTTCCCTCATCCCCCTACAACCACCGCGTCGCGCGCATCTGCCCCAAGGGGGCGGGGGCCTTGTTCACCTTCGCGGTCAAGGGCGGCTATGACGCCTGCGTGAAACTGATCGACAATGTCAAACTGTTCAGCCATGTCGCCAACCTTGGCGACACCCGGTCGCTGATCATCCATTCGGCCAGCACCACCCACCGCCAACTGACCGAGGAACAGCAGATCAAATCCGGTGCCGCGCCGAATGTGGTGCGCGTCTCCATCGGCATCGAACATGCCGATGACATCATCGCCGATCTCGATCAGGCGCTGGCCAAGGCAACCGCCTGATCCAGAACGAAAAAGGGGCGCCCCGCGGCGCCCCTTCCCACAGCACCCAATTAGGGCTGCACGATCTCCCAAGTGATGGTGACATTGGCCGTCACCCCAACCTCGCCCCCCTGCACCGGCACCGGCGCATCGGCCATCGCGGCCTCCATCCGGTACATCGGCACGGGCATCCCCATCCCCGACTCATTGATCGACACGATCTTCCCAAGGCTCGCCCCCGCCGCCGTCACCAGCAACTCGGCCCGCGCCCGTGCCTTGGCCACGGCTTCCTTGCGCGCCTCGTCCATCGCCGGGTCCGGTTCCGCCAGCCCAAAGCTGATCCCGTTCAGCGTATTCGCCCCATCCGTAATCGCCGCATCCAGCACGCCGCCCAGCTTGGCCAGATCGCGCACCCGGATCGACAGGATGTTCGATGCCACATAGCCCTGAATGACCGGCATCGAACTGCCATCGCTGTTCGACCAGTTGGGGTTCAGGTTCAGGGTCGAGGTCTGGATATCCCGATCCTCCACCCCCGCCGCCTTCACCCGCTCAAGCACCGCTGTCAGCGCCTCGGTATTGGCCGCCATCGCCGCCGCCGCCGTCTCGCCCTGTGTCGTCACACCCAAGCTCACTGTGGCAAGGTCCGGGGCTGCCGTCACCACACCCTCACCTGTCACGGTGATGGTGGCAGGTCCGATGTGATCATCGGCCAAAGCCATGGTCGGGGCCAGACCCGGCACCATCAGCGCCGTGGAAAGCAGAACTGCCGAAAGAACGCGCATGGGGAAAACTCCTGTAAGGCGACCCTTGCCTTTTCCACCCGCCACCCTTCTGCGGCAAGTCAGATAACTGTGTAGTCTCCTTCCCTTCGGCAAAAACCTGCTGTAGGACATAACGCACTCCCGCCTTGCATTCCCGCTGTCCCGGAAGCTGTGCTAGACCCGCCCCATGAAGCCGAACTTTGCCCTGAACTTCACCGATGACAGCATCACGCTGCTGCACCGCACCAAGCGTGGCTGGGCAGAGGTGGGACGCACGGCCTTCGACGTGGATGATCTTCCCGCCGCCATGGCCGACCTGAGGGCCAAGGCCGAGGCTTTGGCGCCGAACGGCATCACGACGAAACTTGTCATCCCGAATTCGCAGATCAAGTATCTGACCATCCCCGCCCCCGGTCCCGATGCCAGCAGCCGCAAGGCGCAGATCGCAACCGGGCTGGAAGGCCAAACCCCCTATGACGTGGCTGATCTGGTCTGGGATCACACCGGCACGGGCGACAGCGTGCAGGTGGCCGTCCTCGCCCGCGAAACGCTGGATGAGGCAGAAGGTTTCGCCGCCGCCAATGGCTTCAACCCGGTTTCCTTCGTGGCCATCCCGCTGGATGCCAGCTTCGGAACGGAACCGTTCTTCGGCCAGACCAGCTTTTCCCAGTCGGTCCTGAAGGATGGCCAGAAGGTCGACCGCGACGCGGATCCGATCCGGCTGCCCGACGCTGACCCTGCGCCGCAGCCGGAACCGGAACCGTCGCCGACACCCGAACCGCTGCCCGAGCCCGAACCGCTGCCGATCCCGGAACCGGTGCCAGAGCCTGCACCCGATGTCGTGCCGCCGGCCTTGCCCGAAGTGGAGCCGGTCCCCACTCCGGAAGACGCGCCGCTGTCCGACCCGATGCCGGACCCCGAGCCCGCCGGTATCCCGGGCGGGATCGACGAAAGCCCCGACCCCTTCCCGATGGAGTTGCCGCCCCTGCCGAATGATCCCGGCATGGACCAACCCTACTTGTCTGCCGCTCCGGCCGCTTCTTTCAGCGACGAACTTGCCTTGGCCATCCAATCGGCACCCACGCGGTCCGAGACACCCGTCGATCCGGCGGCCATTGCCGCCACGCTCAGCGCGGGCGATCCGCCTGCCAGCGCTTCGGTTCTGGACAATTCCATCCGCGATCTGGACGAAGCACCGATGGCGATCGATGTCGGCGACGATGCCGCTGACGCACCCGCCACGGCCGAACGCCGCCTGATCATCGACCCGTCGGTCGAAGATGATCTGCCGCCCATGCCCTCGGGCGCGGCGCTGTCGGCCTATTCCAGCCGACCGCTGGGCGGCGACGCACCAGCACCCCGCCCCGCCCCCACGGTGGCCGAGGCCGACCGCCCCGCCCCGCGCGGCGGCGCAAAGCCCGTGGCGGACAAGCCCGCATCGGCGCGCCCAGTGCCGAAGTTCAGCTATGAAACACCGGGTGAAAAGCCCCCCACCCCCGCCGCCAAGGCGCTGCGTGGGGTAACGGCGTTGGTCACCGCGCCCTCAATTCCCGGCGGGCGCAAGGCCAAGGTCTCGCCCCCCGCCACTGCGGCCACGAATGCCGTGGCCAGCGCCGCTGCTGCCGCTGCGGGGGCTCCCAAAAGTGGCGAACCCGCACGTCGCCCGGCAGGCTTGGGCAGCCGCCCGATGCCCGTGCGCGGCAAGCCCCGCCATCTTGGCCTGATCCTGACCGGCCTTCTCCTCATCATGCTCGCCCTCGCGGCGGGGTTGTCATCCTTCTACGTCAGTTGGACGCAGGACGACGCGGCGGCCCCCATCGAAACCGCCGCTGCCCCGGAGGCGACAGCCCCCGAAACTGCCGATCTGCCCGCCCCGGAAGACGAGATGCTGGCCGATCTGCAAGACCCTGCCGAGCTTACGCCGGAAACGCCGATCGCCGAGGAAGCCCCCGCCGATGGCGTGGTGATGACGGCCGAAGACCCCAATGCCGAGGCGACCCCTGAACCCGCCCCCGCAACGGTTATCGCAGGCGATCCGGCCCCGGCCAATGCCCCAGCGAATGAGGCGCAGGATGAGATCTTCCTGTCTGGCTCCGACACACCCCCGGCTCCAGTCGATGCCGCAGCCCTGCCAGCGCCCACCGCGCGCGCCGATGCGGCCCCGCTGCCGCAGCAACCGCCCCCACCCTTTGGCACGGTCTATCAGTTTGATGAGAACGGCCTAATCCGACCCACGCCCGAAGGGATCACCACCCCCGAGGGTGTTTTGCTTTTCGCAGGCTCCCCTGCCCGCCTGCCGCCCAGCCGGCCAGAGGCGATCACGGCCGCCGCACGCGCCGCCGAACAGGCCGCCGCGCCGATCGCCGCGCCGGCGGCAGCGCCCGCCGCAGACCCAGCCGCCATCGCTGCAGAACCCGCGGTGATCGTCCCGTCTGATCCCGCGCTCGCCGATGCGCGCCCGCTGCCCCGCCCGGCTAATCTGGCCCCAACTGCCGCGGAAACAGTGGTCGACGATGGCGCATCGCTCGCCGCGGAAATCGACCCGCGCATCGCAACCATTCGGCCGTCAGCCCGGCCAGAAAGCATCGTCGCCGCCGCCGTTGCCGCAGGGGCCATCGCGCCCACCACGGCCAGCGCCAATGGCAGCCTCGCCCTCATCGCCCCCGAAGGCACGGTCACGCCCATCGGGCTGACCATCTCGCGCCGCCCGGCCGCCCGCCCCGGCGACATGACCCGTGCGGTCGAGGCTGCTGTCGCCGCCGCGATCCGCCAGCCCGAACCAGAGCCGCCCTCGGCAGAGGTAACCCCGGAAACGGAAGAAGAGCCGGAACTCGCCGCCGCCACCGCGCCCCGCATCCCCTCGACCGCGAACGTGGCCAAACAGGCGACGATCCGCAATGCCATCGACCTGCGCGATCTGAACCTGATCGGCGTCTACGGCACCTCGTCCAATCGCTATGCGCTGGTGCGCAACCCGAACGGCCGTTACATCAAGGTCGAAGTCGGCGACCGGCTTGATGGTGGCCGCGTTGCCGCCATAACCGCCTCGGAACTGCGCTATGAAAAGCGCGGCCGCATGGTGGTGCTGGCCCTTCCGAACAGCTGATCCCACCCGCAACCAAAGCTGGTTGCAGCGGGTCGTCGGTTCGGATCATGATATCGCGATACAAAGCCCGGAACGGGCTGCACAAGGGGCGGTATGGAAGGGTTCCTTCTCGAAGCCAGCATCTATCTGGGCGCGGCGATCATTGTCGTCCCTCTTGCGATGCGCCTTGGCCTCGGTTCCGTGCTTGGCTATCTGGCAGCCGGGATTCTGGTAGGGCCGGTGTTCGGTATCGCCGGGGCGGAAACCGCTGATCTTCAGCATTTTGCCGAATTCGGCGTGGTGCTGATGCTGTTCCTGATCGGTCTGGAACTGGAACCCCGCACGCTCTGGGACATGCGTCACCGGCTGATCGGTATGGGCGGCGCGCAGGTGGTGCTGACAACCGCCGCCATCGCGCTTCTGGCCTATACCCTTGGCTTGGCCTGGCAAGTGGCGCTGACACTGGGGCTGATCCTGTCGCTGTCCTCGACCGCCATCGTCCTGCAAACCCTGAATGAAAAAGCGCTGATGCGCACTGCCGGGGGGCGGGCCTCGTTCTCTGTCCTGCTGACCCAAGACATCGCCGTCATCCCGATGCTGGCCTTCCTGCCGCTGCTAACCCTGCCAGCCATCCTTGGCCCAACGGCAGACCTCTACGGCATTTCAAACAGCGCTGATGAGGCCGTCCACGGGGCCGAGAACGCGGCAGAGCCGCTGCTGACGCTGGTCGAACAATTGCCGGGCTGGGCTACTACCCTGCTGACCCTCGCCATAGTGGGCGGCATCGTGCTGGCGGGAAACTTCCTCTCGCGCCCCGTCTTCCGCTTTGTCCATGCCGCGCGGTTGCCCGAAATGTCGACCTTCTTTTCGCTTCTGATCGTGCTGGGCATCGCCTTCCTGATGATGCTGGTGGGCCTGTCGCCCGCGCTTGGCACCTTTGTCGCCGGGGTCGTGCTGGCCAACTCGGAGTTCCGCCACCAGATCGAGGCCGATATCAAACCCTTCAAGGGCTTGCTGCTGGGCCTCTTCTTCATGACCGTCGGTATCGGCATCGACACCCGCCAACTGTTCGACCAGCCCGTCACGATCCTGTCGCTGACCCTTGCCCTGATCGCTGTCAAGGCCGCTGTCCTGTTCCTGATCGCCATTCCCTTCAAACTGCGCGGCCATGATCGCTGGCTCTTCACCCTCGGCCTCGCACAGGCGGGAGAATTCGGCTTTGTCCTGATCAGCTTTGCCCGCCAGCAAGGCATTCTGTCCCTCGCCCAAGGACAGACCGCGTTGCTGGTCGTCAGCCTGTCGATGCTGCTGACACCGGCCCTGTTCATCACCTATGAACGCCTCGCCCGCCGCTTGCGCGCCCGCACCCCGGACCGCGCGCCCGATCTGATCAATGAAAAAGGCCGCGTGATCATCGCGGGCATCGGGCGTTTTGGTCAGGTGGTGAACCGCCTTGTCCGCATGTCGGGTCTGTCGACCGTCGTGCTGGATTCCGACATGGCCACGATCGAAACCATGCGCCGCTTCGGGGTGAAAGGCTTCTTTGGCGACCCGGCAAACCCTGCCCTGCTTGAGGCGGCAGGTCTGGCCGAA
>PNND01000379.1 GCA_013824045.1 Rhodobacter sp.
ATTGCCCGCGCCATCCCCACCTGACGCGGCAGCCAATAGGTGCCGCCCGCATCCGGGATCAGCCCGATCCGCGTGAAAGCCTGAATGAAACTGGCGCTCTCACAAGCGATCACCACATCGCAGGCCAGCGCCAGATTGGCCCCCGCGCCCGCCGCCGCCCCGTTCACCGCCGCAATCGTGGGCACCGGGCAATCGTAGATGGCCTTCAAAAGCGGCTCATACTCTTCGGCCAGAATACGGCCCAGATCCGTCTGCCCAAGCGCCATCGCATCCTGCAGATCCTGCCCCGAACAGAAGGCCCGCCCCGCCCCGGTTAGCACGATGCAACGCGCGCTGACGGATGCCGCCCGGATCGCCGCCAACAACTCGCCCCGCAGGCGCGAAGACAGCGCATTCATCACCTCGGCCCGGTTCAGGGTGATCGTCGCCACCCCATCCGCCTCTGTCACGGTGATTGTCTCGTAGCTCATGTCGCGCCTCCCTGCTCCCGCGAGCCTAAAGGCAGCTCACGGCAAAGCAAAAGCGCGACGGCGCGTCACTCTTTCATAATCTCGGCGACCCGCGCCGCTTCCTCGGCGTTCAGCCCATCCGCGGCCGCCGTTCCCCGCCGCCGGAACGTGACAAAAGCAATGCCCGCGCCTGCAAGCAGCATGGCCGGCCCGGCGATCCACAACAGGATGTTCGCCCCCGTCGCAGGCGGGTTCAGCAGCACATATTCACCATAGCGATCCACCAGAAACGCCACCGCTTCTTCATCCGTATCGCCCGCCACCAGCCGCTCGCGCACCAGAAGCCGCAGGTCACGCGCCAGTTGCGCATCGCTGTCGTCGATGTTCTCCGTCCGGCAGACCAGACAGCGCAGCCCCTTGGACAGCGCCCGCGCGCGCGCCTCCAGCGCCGGATCGGCCAGCATCTCATCGGGTTGCACCGCCAGCACAGGCCCTGCCACTGGCAAGGCCACCGCAAGCATCAGCGCCAGAACAAGGCCCCTCATTCCGCCGGCACTCCTGCGGCCACGGGCTCGCGACGCGCCCCTGCGGCCACGCGGTAGCGCCGGTCCGTCAGGCTCAGCAGGCCACCCAGCGCCATCAGCAGACACCCCGCCCAAAGCCAGTTGGCAAATGGCTCGATGTAGGACCGCACGGCCCAGCCACCGTTCTCCTGCGGATCGCCGATCACCAGATAGATGTCGCGCAGGAAGCCGTAATCGATCGCCGCCTCGGTCGTGGGCATCCCGGCCACCGGATAGATGCGCTTCTCCGGGAACAGCGTCACGACCTCATCCCCATCGCGCGTCACCCGCATCTCGGCCATGGTGGATTGGTAATTCGGCCCCGCCACCTCGCGCACATCGACCAGCGTCACCTCATAGGCGCCCAGCGCATAGCTGCCACCGACGGGCACCACGCGGATATCCTCGGTCTTCCACGCCAGCATGGCCGACACGGCAAAGATCGTGACACCCAAGCCCCCATGGGAAACCGCCTTGCCCCAATCCGCCCGCGGCAACCGCGCCAGCCGCGCGAACCGCCCTGACAGCGCCCCGCGCCCCGTCCGCGTCCACAGGTCAACCAGTGCGCCACCCACGACCCAAATCCCAAGGATCACGCCGACCGGCCCCAGCGCGCTCCGCCCCGTCTGCATAGCCCAGACCAGCGCCCCGAGCGAGATCGACAGCAGCGCCACCGGCCACAAGGGCCGCAACGCCCGTCCGACATCGCCACGCTTCCATGGCATCATCGCGCCAAAGGGCAGGATCATCGCCAAGGCCACGACAAAGGGGGAAAAGGCCGCGTTGAAGAACGGCTCGCCCACACTCAATTTGCGGTCAAAGACCAGTTCCGCCACCAGCGGCCAGATCGTGCCGAAGAAAACCACAAAGGCCGACACCGCCAGCAGGATATTGTTGGCCACCAGCGCGCTTTCACGGCTCACAGTGCCGAACACGCCCTTCGCCTCCATCGATCCGGCCCGCGCTGCGAACAGCGTCAACGCCCCGCCCATGAACACCCCAAGGATCAGCAGGATGAACACCCCCCGATCCGGATCATTGGCAAACGCGTGAACCGACGTGATCACCCCCGACCGCACGATGAACGTCCCGATCAGCGAAAAACCAAAGGCAAGGATCGCTAGCAGGATCGTCCAAGCCTTCAGGCTTTCCCGCTTTTCCACCACGATGGCCGAATGCAGCAAAGCCGCCGCCAAAAGCCAGGGCATGAAGCTCGCATTCTCGACCGGGTCCCAGAACCAGAACCCGCCCCAGCCAAGCTCATAATAGGCCCACCACGACCCCAGCGCGATCCCGATGGTCAGGAAGACCCAGGCCGCCAACGTCCAGGGCCGCACCCACCGCCCCCAGGCCGCGTCCACCCGCCCCTCGATCAGCGCCGCCACCGCGAAACTGAACGACATCGAAAGCCCGACATAGCCGAGGTAGAGGAACGGCGGATGGAAGGCCAAACCGGGGTCTTGCAGCAGCGGGTTCAGATCCTGCCCATCCAGCGGCGGAATCTCCAGCCGCAGGAACGGGTTCGACGTCAGCAGCATGAACAGCAGGAAGGCCACCCCGATCATCCCCTGCACCGCCAGCACCCGCGCCTTCAGTTGCGGCGGCAGGTTCTGCCCGAACCACACCGCGCAGGCCCCGAACAGCGCCAAGATCAACACCCACAGCAGAAGCGACCCCTCATGGTTCCCCCACACCCCGGAAATCTTGTAGAGCATGGGTTTAAGCGTGTGCGAATTGCCCACCACCAGCGACAGCGAAAAATCCGACACCACAAAGGCATAGGTCAGCGCCGCAAAGGAAAACCCGATCAGCAGGAACTGCGCCACCGCCGCCGGATCGCCCACCGCCATCCACGCCGCATTGCGCCGCTCTGCCCCCACCAACGGCACGATCGACTGGATCATCGCCACCGCCAGCGCCAGGATCAGCGCAAAATGCCCAAGCTCAACAATCACCGGCAGGCCTCCCAATATCTCTGCGCGAACAATAGGCGCATTCTGCGCCCACTCCAATGGCCTGCGCGCCCCTGACGCAGGCCCATACGCAGGTTTGATCAGCCTTGGACCCATCCTGCCAGAACTCGGCAAAGCCTTCATCTTCTCTGCCGCAAATATCCTCTGGGGGTCCGGGGGGCGAAGCGCCCCCGGCGGCAGCCCCCCGCGCTAGCGCCGCCCCGCCTTGCGAGTCGACAAAAGCAGGTTCGTCTCCGACACGGTCACCCCCTCCATGGCGCGGATCCGATGGATCGTCTCATCCAGCTCCAAAAGCGTCTGCGTCCCCAGCTCCACAATCACATCCCACCGCCCATTGGTCGAATGCACCGCCTGCACCTGCGGCAGGCCGCCCAGCCGCGCCATGATCTTCTCGCCGCCCCGCCCCTCGATCCCGATCATCATCAACCCCCGCACCGGCGACGGCGTCACATCCCCCCGCGTCAACACGGTAAACCCCGCGATATCCCCCCGCGCCGTCAACCGCTCCATCCGCGCCCGCACGGTGGCCCGGCTCAGCCCCAGCCGCTCGGCCAGATCGGACAGCGCCGCCCGCCCGTCGCGCCGCAACTCGGCCACCAGACGCTGATCCGTTTCATCCATCATGGTCACTCGCTCCGCCGTTATGGTCAATACCTTGTCCATATTGACCATAACAACGCTGGATTCCACCGCAAGCCGGAAAGACCCTGCCGATCAAGGAGACTCCCATGCCCAACACCATCCTCATCGGCGCGCCCATCGACAGCGGCCAGCGCTATCCCGGCTGCCTCATGGGCCCTGCCGCTTATCGCGTCGCAGGCCTTGCCCATTCCCTCCGCGCGTTGGGCCACGGGGTCGAAGATTGGGGCGATGTCGCCCTGCCCGATCTGGAACCGGTCACCTGCGCCAACCCTGCGGTGCATTCGCTGGCCGAAACCCTCGGCTGGACCCAGATCCTCGCCGACCGTGTCGACGACGCGCTGTCGCAGAACGGCCTGCCGATCATCCTCGGCGGCGATCACTCCCTCGCGCTCGGCACCGTCTCGGGTGCCGCCGCCTTCGCCAAACGGCAGGACCGCCCCCTGTTCCTCCTCTGGCTCGACGCGCATTCCGATTTCCACACGCCCATGACCACCACCTCGGGCAACCTGCACGGCACGCCAGTGGCCTATATCGCGGGGCGTGATGGGTTCGACGCCTTCCCCCCCTTCCCGGCCCCAATCCCGCCACAGAACATTTGCCTTTACGGCATCCGCTCGGTGGACCCCGCCGAACATGCCGCCCTCCTCACCCATGACATCGCCATAAACGACATGCGCGTGCTTGATGAGATGGGCATCGTCGCCCCGCTGCGCGCCTTCCTCGACCGCGTCCGCGCGGCGGGCGGGATGCTGCATGTCTCGCTGGATGTCGATTTCCTCGATCCCTCCATCGCCCCCGCCGTCGGCACCACCGTCCCCGGCGGCACCACTTTCCGCGAGGCGCATCTGGTGATGGAACTTCTCCACGAATCCGCCCTCGTCACCTCGCTCGATCTGGTGGAGTTGAACCCCTTCCTCGATGAACGTGGCCGCACCGCGCGGCTGATGGTCGATCTCGTGGCCTCCCTCATGGGCCGCAAGGTGTTCGACCGCCCAACCCGGGGGCATATGTGATGCTGAACCTCGTTCCCTTCGTCTCGGTCGACCGGATGATGAAACTCGTCCACCATATCGGGATCGACCGTGTCCTCACCGACCTCGCAACCGCGATCGAGGCCGATTTCCTGCGCTGGGGCCAATTCGACAAGACCCCCCGCATCGCCTCTCATTCCGATGTCGGCGTGATCGAACTGATGCCCACCTCGGATGGCGAAACCTACGGGTTCAAATACGTCAACGGCCACCCGTCCAACATGAAGCGCGGGTTGCAAACCGTTACTGCTTTTGGCCTTCTGGCCGATGTCGAAACCGGCTACCCGGTCCTCTTGTCGGAAATGACCATCCTCACCGCGCTGCGGACCGCCGCGACCAGCGCGATGGCCGCCAAATGGCTGGCTCCGCGCGGTGCCACCACCATGGCCCTCATCGGCAATGGCGCGCAGGCCGAATTTCAGGCGCTGGCCTTCAAGGCCGTCTGCGGCATAACCGAGGTCCGCCTTTACGATATCGACCCCGCCGCCACGCTGAAATGCGCCCGCAATCTCGAAGGGCGGGGCCTCACCATCACCGCCTGCCGCACGGCGGAAGAGGCGATCCTCGGCGCGCAGATCATCACCACCGTCACAGCGGACAAGACGAATGCCACGATCCTGACCGACAACATGGTGGGCTCCGGCGTGCATATCAACGGCGTGGGCGGCGATTGCCCCGGCAAGACGGAACTGCACCGCGACATCCTCATGCGCTCTTCCATCTTCGTCGAATACCCGCCCCAGACGCGGGTCGAGGGCGAGATCCAGCAGCTTGCCCCAGATCACCCCGTCACCGAGCTGTGGCAGGTCATCGCGGGCCAGACGCAGGGCCGCACGGACAACACTCAGGTCACCCTCTTCGACTCCGTCGGCTTCGCGATCGAGGACTTCTCGGCCCTGAACTACATCCGCTCCAAACTGGCAGAGACGGGCCTTTACGAAGACCTCGACATGATCGCCGACCCCGACGACCCGCGCGATCTTTTCGGCATGCTCCTGCGCGCCGCATGACCGGGCCGGATAAACGGATCGCACATAAGTGATCCGGCTGACTTCATCTTGGCAAAAATACCCTGGGGTCCGGGGTGAAACCCCGGGTCTCTCCACCAGAGAAACCCTCTCCAAATCCCTTCACAACCGCCCGCCGCGTGCATACGCCCGTCTGCACTGCGCGGCTGCACTGCGCTGCTGAACGCCGAATTCAATGCAGCCGGAACTCGCCCACCACGTTGCGCCACTCTCCGGGGCTGATCAGCTTGCGATGGGTGAACCGCACGGAATGCAGCGGCCCCTCGATCTTTTCGTGCCAGAATTCGATGAACCGGAACAGTTCCGGGTAATCCGGGGCCAGATCGTAGTTCTGCCAGACGAAGGTATTGAGAACATTACGATAATCCGGCATGCGGTAAAAGAACTCGGCCGTCGTCAAACCATATCCTTTCAGCATCAACTCGGTCTCGCTCCGGTCACAGTGCAGGGTCATGCGCGCCTCCTTGTTTGCCCCCCGTGCAAAGCGTGCCTTGATTCGGATTTTCTGACAATGATTTCAATATGTTGTCACTCTCCCGCCGCGGCTGCTAAAACCCGCACCCTTCCTGCATTGCACCCCAGATACGGGATGGTGTAAGGTCCTCGCCAACAAGATGTAGCATGCCCACAGGAAGGCTCAGGTCCACGTGAACGACACGCCCGAAACCCCTGAAAACACCGAAGATTCCGCGCCGAAGTCCACTTGGACAGGCCAACAGCGGTCCATCACCGAAGAGATGAAGACCGCCTATCTCGATTACGCCATGAGCGTGATCGTCTCCCGCGCGATCCCCGATCTGCGCGACGGTCTGAAACCGGTCCACCGCCGCATACTCTTCGCGATGCAGGAATCCGGCAACACCCACGACAAATCCTATCGCAAATCCGCCCGCCCCGTCGGCGACACGATGGGGAAATACCACCCCCATGGCGATAGCGCGATCTACGATGCCCTCGTCCGCATGGCGCAGCCCTTCTCCATGTCGCTCAAGCTGTTGGATGGGCAGGGAAATTTCGGCTCCATGGATGGCGACGCGGCCGCCGCCATGCGCTATACCGAAGTGCGGATGGACAAGCCCGCCGCCTTCCTTCTGGCCGATATCGACAAGGACACCGTCGATTTTCAGGACAACTACGATGGCAAGGACCGTGAACCCACCGTCCTTCCCGCCCGTTTCCCCAACATGCTCGTCAATGGCGCAGGTGGCATCGCCGTCGGCATGGCCACCAACATCCCGCCCCACAATCTGGGTGAGGTGATCGACGGCACGCTGGCCCTGATCGAAAACCCCGACCTGTCGTCTGAGGCGCTGATGGACATCATCCCCGCTCCGGATTTCCCCACAGGCGCGGTGATCCTTGGCCGCTCCGGCGCGCGCAAGGCCTATCTCGAAGGCCGGGGCAGCGTGATTATCCGTGCAAAAACAAGGGTCGAGGAAATCCGTAAGGACCGTTTCGCCATCATCATCGACGAAGTGCCCTATCAGGTGAACAAGGCGCGGATGATCGAGATCATCGCCGAAATGGTGCGCGACAAGAAAATCGAAGGCATCTCCAACGTCGCCGATGAATCCGACCGGATCGGTGTCCGCGTTGTGATCGAACTCAAGCGCGACGCCACCCCCGATGTGGTGCTGAACCAGCTTTACCGCTTCACGCCGATGCAAACCTCCTTCGGCTGCAACATGCTGGCGCTGAACGGCGGTCGCCCGGAACAACTCACCCTGCGCGATTTTCTCACGCATTTCATCACCTTCCGGGAAGAAGTTGTCGCCCGCCGCACCGCCTTTGAACTGCGCAAGGCCCGCGAGCGCAGCCATATCCTTTGCGGTCTGGCCGTGGCTGTTTCCAACGTGGACGAGGTCGTCCGCACCATCCGCGCCAGCGCCGACGCCGCCGAGGCGCGCGAAAAGCTGATGACGCGCCGCTGGCCCGCGCAGGACATCGCCGATTACATCCGCCTGATCGATGATCCCAGCCACACGATCAACGAAGACGGCACCTATAACCTGTCCGAAGCGCAGGCCCGCGCCATCCTTGATCTGCGCCTGCAGCGCCTCACCGCACTGGGTGTCAAGGAAGTGACCGACGAGCTTGAAGAACTGGCCGCAAAGATCAAGGATTACTTGGAAATCCTGTCCTCGCGCGACCGGATCATGGGCATCATTTCCGATGAACTGCGCGAAGTGAAAGCGCTCTTCGCCGTCCCCCGCCGGACCGAAATTCAGGACTGGTCCGGCGACATGGAGGATGAAGACCTCATCGAACGCGAAGACATGGTCGTGACCATCACCTCGGGCGGCTACATCAAGCGCACGCCTCTGGTCGAATTCCGGTCGCAGAACCGGGGCGGCAAGGGCCTGTCGTCCATGCAGACGAAAGAGGATGACGTCGTCACCACCCTCTTCGTCGCCAACACCCACACGCCGCTGCTGTTCTTCACCACGGATGGCATGGTCTACAAGATGAAGACATGGCGCCTGCCGCTGGCGGGCCGCACTGCCAAGGGCAAGGCAATCGTCAACATCCTGCCCATCGCCACCGGCGTCTCCATCGCGGCCCTGATGCCTGTCGACGTGCCCGAAGAAGAATGGGAAAACCTGCAGATCGTCTTTGCCACCTCCGATGGCGACGTGCGCCAGAACGACCTGTCCGATTTCACCAATGTCATGCGAAACGGCAAGATCGCGATGAAACTGCCCGAAGGCGTGTTCCTCGTGAACGCCGCGATCGCGGATGAAAACGACGATGTCATGCTGGTCACCGCAGGCGGCCGCGCCATCCGCTTCCCCACCACGGACATCCGTGTGTTCAAATCGCGCGGCTCCACCGGCGTGCGCGGCATCCGCCTTGGCGATGGCGATACTGTCGTCTCCATGGCCATCATCCGCCACTTCGACGCCACTCCCGAAGAACGCGAAGCCTATCTCAAGCAGCGCCGCCTAATGGCCGGCGCGGTGGAAGATGACGGCGAGGCTGATGAAGACGAAGAAACCGTCGCCGCAGGACAGCTGTCCCCCGAACGCTATGCCGAAATGTCCGCCGCCGAAGACCTGATCCTGACGATCACCTCTGGCGGCTCGGGCAAGCTATCCTCCTCCCACGGCTATCCCATCCGGGGCCGGGGCGGCATGGGCGTCAAGGCGATGGACGGCGCGATGCGCGGCGGCAAACTGGTGGCCTCCTTCCCGGTCGAGATGTCCGATCAGATCATGCTCGCCACCTCCACCGGCCAGTC
>PNND01000213.1 GCA_013824045.1 Rhodobacter sp.
AAGACGGTTTCTGACACAGAAACCGGAACGGAATTTGACGCAAATTCCGCGCCTGCCTCCGGCAGGCCGTCCCTTTCGTACCGGCCTCCCCCCGATGTTTGCGTCAAAAATCGTCGCGAAATTTGCGCCAAATTTCGCCCGCACGGCCTGCATCTGGCTCTAAACCACCAACCCACTGGACCTATGCACCAGAAACCCCCAGATATGGCAGCCTTCGGCCCCAGCAACACCACATCCGCGAAACCCTGTGCGTTCTCGCACCGTTAACCACGATCCGCGCCATCGCCGTGCCGAAATTTGTATGCACAGCCGTCTGCACTGGCCGTCTGCACTGGCGGGCTGCACAGTCCAGACGCAACAAATCCAGCAATCCCAAAGGCTTGTTAATCCCGATGCTCAGGTTTCTTCCGGCTCGGTGCCACATAGGGCTTGGTCACATCGTGCAGCGTCACTTCCAACGCCTCGACCTCCACCATCACCGCCCCATCGCCTGCCAGCACCAGCGTCAACCGCCCCGTGCCATCCTCGCCCGGTTGCCAGTCCAGCGACAGGATCGACAACACGGTTTCCGGATCGCCCCGGTCTATCCCCTGCGACCGCACAGTCAGCGCATCCTCGATCACCAACAGCGCCCGCACCCGCTCATAAGGCCGCCTTGCCGCCTCGGCGGCGCTCTGGTCCTCCCAGCGGAAGCGGTTGATAAGGCAGGCAAATCGCCGCTGCCCGCGCTTCCATGTCAGGTCTGCCCCGGTCAGCACCGCATCCTGCACCAGCGCCGAGAGGATGCCCAGATCATCCGCATCCCGCGCGACAAGGTTCAGCGGCCCGGCCTCCCCATCCTCAAATCGCGCGTCAGACATTCTGGTCAGTTCCCCTTGATCCGTTCGATCTGCGCACCGCAAGCCCGCAGCTTTTCCTCGACCCGCTCATAGCCGCGGTCCAGATGATAGACCCGGTTCACCACCGTCTCGCCCTCCGCCGCAAGCCCCGCCAGGATCAGGCTGACCGAGGCCCGCAGGTCCGTCGCCATCACCGGCGCGCCCTTCAACTTGGGCACCCCCGTCACCGTCGCCGTGCCGCCATGCACCTCGATCCGCGCCCCCATCCGGTTCAGCTCCGGAGCATGCATGAACCTGTTTTCAAAGATTTTTTCCTCCAGAACCGACACGCCATCGGCGGTGCACAAGAGCGCCATCATCTGCGCCTGCAGGTCGGTCGGAAAGCCGGGGAACGGCTCTGTCGTCACGTTCACCGCCCGCACCGCGCCGTTCTTGCGGCTCACCTTTAGGCCCCGCTCCGTCTCGGTCACGCTGATCCCTGCCTCGTCCAGCTTGGCGGCAAAAGCCCCCACCAGATCCAGCCGCCCGCCCAAACATTCCACCTCACCGCCACAGATGGCAGGCACCAGCATATAGGTGCCCAACTCGATCCGGTCGGTCACCACCGGATGGGTTGCGCCGTTCAACCGGTCCACCCCCTGAATGGTGATGGTCGCTGTCCCCTCGCCCTCGATCTGCGCGCCCATCTTCCTAAGGCATTGCGCCAGATCAACAATTTCCGGCTCCCGCGCCGCGTTCTTCAGCACGGTCGTCCCCTTGGCCAGCGTCGCCGCCATCAGCGCATTCTCGGTTGCCCCGACGGACACAAAGGGAAACTCGACAATCGCCCCCCGCAACCGCCCGCCGGGTGCCTTGGCATGGACATAGCCCTCGCGCAGGTCCAGCTCCGCCCCCATCGCCTCCAGCGCCTTCAGATGCAGGTCCACCGGCCGCGCCCCGATGGCACAGCCACCGGGCAAAGACACCACCGCATGCCCATCCCGCGCCAGCATCGGCCCCAGAACCAGTATGCTCGCCCGCATCTTCCGCACGATATCGTAGTCGGCGCGGTGATTGTCGATGTCATGCGACGACAGGGCAAGCACCAACCCATCCTGCAAACTGGCCACTTCGGCGCCAAGGGATTGCAGAAGCTGGGTCATAGTCCGGATGTCCGACAGCCGCGGCGCATTGGTCAGCGTCAGCGGCTCCTCGGTCAGCAGCGTGGCGGGCATCAGCGTCAGGCAGGCATTCTTGGCCCCTGCAATCGGGATCACCCCGTTCAACGCCCCATTGCCCTTGACCAGTATCGAATCCATCTGCCCGCCTCACTCGTTCTCTGGGGGGCCTGCTTGCGCATCCCCCGTCTCTGCCCCATCCCGCACCCCGGACCGCGCCTTGGCCTGCGCCTTGCGCCGCGCCATATTGGCCTTCAGGGCCGCCTTCAGCCGCGCCTCCCGCGTCGCATCCGACGCCGGGCGCGCAGTTCCTGCAGCCTTTGGTTCCTGGGATTTCGGGTTCATGGCCTCCTCCTATACGAAGCCGTCGCAAGGGTCCAGAATGCGCCACGCAAAGCGGCGAGTTTGCACTTGCACCGCCATCCGAAGGCGGCTATTCACCCGCCACGCCGCGCGGGACACCCCGCACCCGGCCCCGGCGCTGCAGTAGCTCAGTGGTAGAGCACTCCCTTGGTAAGGGAGAGGTCGAGAGTTCAATCCTCTCTTGCAGCACCATCCTTCTCCTGCTCGGTCCGGAAAGACAGCCTTTATCAAAGGCTTGCCTGGAATGACGTGTTTGCCATCGGTTGGAGGCAGCACGCCCGCTCAGCCTGCCGCCATCACGTCCGTTCCAGCGGCCAAAAGCGCCGCCGCCAGATCGGCGGGCGGTGCTCGGTCGGTGACCAGCACATCCACCTGCGCGAAATCCGTCACGCGGATGAACCCGCGCCGCCCGAACTTTGTGGCGTCCGTTGCCACGATCCGCCTTGCCCCGCAGGCCAGTACGGCACGGGCGAACTCGGCCTCCTGCAGATCGAAATCCATCACCCCGCCCGCATCCACGGCACCTGCCGAAATCACCGCATGTTCCACCGAGAACCGCCCGATGAACTCCAGCGCCGATGCCCCCAGCGCCGCACCGGAATCCCGGCGCAATTCGCCCCCTGCCATATAGACGCGGTTGCCGTTCACGGTCGCCAGAATGCGCGCGATGTCTGATGAATTGGTCACCACCGTCAACCGCCGGTGCCGCAACAATTCCCGCGCGATGAAACTTGTGGTGGTCCCGGTATCCAGCATCACCGACGCGCCATCCCCGATCGCTGCAGCTACGGCCCGGGCAATCGCCCGCTTTGCCGCCGCATTTTCGCGCATCCGCCGGTCAAAGGGTGCCTCACCCGTCTGACCGGCCAGCCCCACCGCGCCATGACTGCGCACCGCCGATCCCGCATCGACCAGCGCGCGGATGTCGCGCCGCGCGGTTTCGGCGGAAATGCCCAGTGTTTCCGCGACTTCCGCAATGGGCAGCATCCCGCGCCCATCCAGCAATTTCAAAAGCTCCGCTTGCCGCCGTGACGCCATGACACCCCGATTACTCAACCCATTCTGACCGCTTTCTGTGGATAACATGCCCGAACAAACAAGAACAGCCAAGAACCCGGTCACCAAAATTCCAAACCCCGTCAGATTCCATTTGACAGCTTGCCGATCCATTCGCGTAACCTTTGGTCAAGCGATATCCCGGCCCGGC
This sequence comes from Rhodobacter sp., assembly GCA_013824045.1. Taxonomy (GTDB): domain Bacteria; phylum Pseudomonadota; class Alphaproteobacteria; order Rhodobacterales; family Rhodobacteraceae; genus Paragemmobacter. The sequence continues at coordinate 3,567 of PNND01000213.1, forward strand.
CCGTGCCGCCCGGACAACTGCCCCAAAAATCAATCGCAGGGAGTTCACGATGCGCCGTTCCACACCGTTTTTGTCCGGTTTCCGCCCGCTTGGCCTTGCCGCTGTCATCGCGGCCACCACTGCCTTCACCGCCGCAGCACAGGAATCGACCGATCCGATCAAGCTCACCCTGCATGACTGGACCGGTCAGCTGATCACCACCCAGTTGATGGGCGAAGTGCTGAAAAAGGCGGGCTACAGCGTTGAATATGTGCAGGCCGATTATCTGGCCCAGTTCCCCGGCCTTGAATCCGGCGATCTCCATGTCGCGATGGAGTTGTGGGATACCACGGCGCGTGAGGCGCTCGATGCCTCTGTCGCCACCGGCAACACCGAAAACTTCGGCCCGACCGGCATGAAGGCCAAGGAAGAATGGTGGTATCCCATCTACATGAAAGAGCTTTGCCCCGGCCTGCCCAATTGGGAAGCGCTGAAGGACCCCGCCTGCGCCGAGGCGTTCTCCACTGCAGAGACCGCCCCCAAAGGCCGTTATCTGGGCGGCCCGGTCACCTGGGGCGGCTATGATGAGGAACGCATCGCCGCGCTCGACCTGCCGTTCGAGGTGATCCACGCAGGCACCGACGCCGCGTTGTTTGCCGAACTGGAAAGCGCCTATCAGCGCCAGGCCCCCATCATCCTGTGGATCTACGATCCGCATTGGGCCCCCGCGAAATTCGAAGGCGAATTCGTCGAATTCCCGCCCTACTCGGCCGAATGCTACAACGATCCCGCGGTCGGCCTGAACCCCGACGCCGCCTATGATTGCGGCAAGCCCTTCGGCGAAATCTGGAAGGCGGGCTGGGTCGGGGTCAAGGACAAATGGCCCGGCGCGCACAAGGCCATTCAGGCCTTCACGCTTGATAACAAGGAAATGGGCCTGATGATCACCGAAGTTGATCTGAACGGCAAAGCGATCGAGGCCGTCGTCGCCGACTGGATGGCCGCGAATGAGGCCCGCTGGAGCACTTGGATCGCCAAATAAACCGCGACCCTTGCAAAGGGGCGGCTTCTGTTTGCCGCCCCCGCTGCTTTGCCTTGCTCCGAAGGACCGGCCTCCTTGTCCATGACCGACACCACCGAAAAACTCGTCTGCCGCAACGTGTGGAAAGTGTTCGGGGCCCGCGCACAAGAGGCCTTTGCCGGGCTCGGGCGTGATCCATCCTTGGAACGGCTGCTCTCCGCCGGGCTTGTGCCCGCCGTGCGCGCTGTCGATCTGTCGGTCCGCAATGGCGAGATCTTCGTCATCATGGGCCTGTCGGGATCGGGCAAATCCACGCTGGTGCGCTGCCTGTCGCGCCTGATCGAACCCACGGCGGGTGAGATCCTGTTCAACGGCCAGAACCTTCTGGCCGCCACGGATGGGGAAATGATCGAACTCCGGCGGCACAAGATGGGCATGGTGTTTCAGCACTTCGCCCTGCTGCCCCATCTGACCGTGCTGGAAAACGTGGCCTTCCCTCTGGAGGTTCAAGGGATCGACCGCGCGAAACGCGAGGCGCGGGCGCGCGAGATCATCACCCTTGTGGGCCTTACGGGGCGCGAATCCAGCTATCCGCGCCAGTTGTCGGGTGGCCAGCAACAGCGTGTGGGCATCGCCCGGTCCTTGGCGGTAGAGCCGGAACTGTGGTTCCTTGATGAACCCTTCTCTGCACTCGATCCGCTGATCCGGCGCGAATTGCAGGATGAATTCCTGCGCCTGCAATCGGCCTTGCGGAAAACCATCGTCTTCATCACCCATGATTTCGATGAAGCCATCCGTCTGGCCGACCGCATCGCCATCATGAAGGACGGGGTGATTGAACAGATCGGCACGCCCGAAGACCTCGTCCTTCACCCCGCCACCGATTACGTCCGTGAATTCACCCGCGCCGTGCCAAAGGCCAAGGCCGTGCGCGTGGCTTCTCTCGCCCATCCCGGCGCGCCCGCGACCGACGCGCCCCGCATCCCCGCCCGCGCCACCATCGCCGAGGCGGGCACGGCCTTTCTGAACGGGGCCGATGTGCTGGCCGTGACCGATGCCGATGGCCGCGTCACCGGGTCCTTGCGGCGCGAGGATGTGGTCCAGCTTATCCTTGGCGGCGCGGGATGACCGCGCTTCCCGCCCCCAGCTACCAAACGGCCAGCCCGCGCCTGATCTGGGGCATCGCCCTGTCGCTGGCCGCGATCCTTTGGCTTTGGGGGCAGACGGTGGCCCCCTTTGCCTTTGAATACCCCAAGGCGCTGCAAATCCCCGCCGCACGCTGGATTGGCGGCGCGATCACCTGGCTGGTGAAAGAGGCCGCCATCGGCCCCATCGCATTCGCCGATATCACACGCTTCGTGGCCGACCTGATCGACCTGCCCTATCGAGCCACGCTGGCGCTTCTGGCCACTGGCCTCTTGTCCGGTGAAGGCTCCAGCGCGATTCAACTTTGGCCGCCTTTGCCGTGGGTGGCGGTTGTCGGCCTTCTGGCGCTGATCGGGCTTTATGCCGGGGGCATCCCGCTTGCTCTCACCGTCACCGCCTGCATGACCTTCATCGCCGTCTTCGGCCAATGGCAAAGCGCGATGGTCACGCTGGCCTCGATCATCGTAGCCGTGCCCTTGGGCGTGGCGGGGGGGCTGTTCCTTGGCATCGCAGCCGCCCGCAGGCCGTGGCTTGACCGGGCGATGAAACCCTTTCTCGATCTGATGCAGACCATGCCGGTCTTTGCCTATCTCGTCCCCATCCTGATCCTGTTCGGCTTCGGCCCCACGGCGGCCATCGTGGCCACGCTGATCTATGCCATGCCGCCGATGATCCGCATCACCACATTGGCCCTGCAACGCGTCCCGTCCGAAATTCACGACCTCGGCCGCATGGTGGGCTGCACCGACCGGCAGATGACATGGCGCGTTTTGGTACCCTCGGCGCGCGAACCGCTGCTGGTGGGCGTCAATCAGGTGATCATGCAATCGCTCAACATGGTGATCATTGCCTCGATGATCGGCGCGGGCGGGCTTGGCTTTGACGTGCTCAACGCGCTGCGCCGCCTCGATTTCGGCGCGGGGCTTGAGGCGGGGCTGGCAATCGTGGCCCTTGCCATCACACTCGACCGGCTGTCGCAGGCGCTGGCCCGGCGCAACCGCGCGGCGATCCCGCAGGGCAATGCGCTCCAGCGCCATCCCTATCTTGCCGCAGCCCTTGCCCTCATCATCGCCACCACCCTGCTCGGCCTGCTGATCCCCGCCATCCAGACCTACCCCGAAAGCGCCCGCCTAACGACCAGCCCCTTCTGGGCGGCGGCGGTGGAATGGATCAACATCACCTTCTTTGACACGCTCGAGGCGATCAAGAACGCGGTCCTTCTGGGCCTGTTGATCCCCGTCAAACGCTTCCTGCTGTCGCTGCCATGGGTGGCCGTCGTCGCCATGCTGGGCCTTTTGGGCTGGCGTCTGGGCGGCTGGCGGCTGGGCCTACTGACCGCCAGCCTGTCCTTCCTCATCGCCGCCACCGGGCAGTGGGAAAAGGCGATGATCACAGTCTATCTCTGCGGCATCGCCAGCCTGATCGCCATGGCCATCGGCCTGCCCATCGCCATCGCCGTGGCCGAGCGGGAACGGGCATGGACCATCACCCGCGCCATCATCGACACGCTGCAAACCCTGCCTTCCTTCGTCTACCTCATGCCCGTGGTGATGCTGTTCCGCGTCGGCGATTTCACCGCCCTGATCGCCGTGGTCGCCTATGCCGTCGTCGCCTCCATCCGCTACACCGTCCTTGGCCTGCAAGGTGTGGACCCAAGGCTGATCGAAGCCGGCCGGGCGATGGGCTGCACGGATTGGCAGATCCTCACCCGCATCCGCCTGCGGCTGGCGCTGCCGGAGATTCTGCTTGGCCTGAACCAGACGATTATGTTCGCCCTTGCCATGCTGGTGATCACCGCCCTCGTCGGCACGCGCGATCTTGGGCAGGATGTCTACATTGCGCTGACCAAGGCCAATCCCGGCAACGGCCTTGTGGCGGGCCTTGCCATCGCCTTCATCGCCATCATCGCCGACCGCCTGATCCATGCCGCAGCTGATGCGCAGCGCGCCAAGCCGGGGCTGGGGGCGCAGGCATGACATCGGGCATGATCCCCGCCGCCCTGCGCGCTCTGCCCTGGAAGGGCGATATCAGCGCCGAACCGCTGCTGGGCGGCCTGTCCAACGAAAGCTGGAAGGTCACCGATGCGGCGGGCGCCCATGTCGTCCGCTTCGGGCGTGACTTCCCCTTTCACCATGTCGACCGCGCGCGCGAGGTGATGACCGCCCGCGCCGCCCATGCCGCAGGCTTCGGCCCCGCCGTGGAACATGCCGAACCCGGTGTCATCGTGGTGGAATACCTGCAAGCCCGCACATGGGGCCCGGATGATCTGCGCGCCCACCCCGAACGGGTGGGAGACCTTTTGCGCCGCTTTCACCACGACATGCCCAACCACATAGAAGGCGCGGCCTTCCTCTTCTGGCCCTTCCACGTGATCCGCGACTATGCCCGCACGCTCCGCGCAGGCGACAGCCCCTTCACCCCCGACCTGCCCGCTCTCCTGTCCTTGTCGGACGAGCTGGAACAGGCCCAGATCCCCCTTCCCCTGATCTTCGGCCACCATGACCTTCTGCCTGCCAACTTCCTCGACGATGGCAGCCGCCTTTGGCTGATCGACTATGAATATGCAGGCTTCGGCACTGCGCTGTTTGACCTCGCCGGTGCCGCCTCCAACGCGGGCATGACGCCGGATGAAACCAACCGCCTCCTCACCGCCTATTTCGGCACCCTGCCCGACGCCCCCCTCCGCCGCGCATTCGACGCCATGCAATGCACCAGCCTCTTGCGTGAGGCGATGTGGGCCATGATCTCAGACCTGCACCTCGCCGCCCCCGGCGCGGATTACAAATCCTACGCTCGCGAGAACCTCGCCAAGCTGGACGCAGCCCTCTCCCACTACAATTCCCTTTACGGACAAAAAAAATGACCCTTCCCACCCATGCCCAGATCGTCGTCATCGGCGGCGGCATCATCGGCTGTTCCACCGCCTACCACTTGGCGCGTGACCACAAGGCCGATGTGATCCTGTTGGAACAGGGGCAGATCACCTCCGGCTCTACCTGGCACGCGGCGGGGCTGGTGGGCCAGCTTCGCGCCTCCGCCTCCATCACCAAGGTGCTGAAATACTCGGTCGACCTCTACAAGGGCCTCGCCGCTGAGACCGGCCTTGATACCGGCTGGAAGATGAC
>PNND01000419.1 GCA_013824045.1 Rhodobacter sp.
CGATGAAGACGTGGCCGGTAATGGGCATGGGGCGGCTCCGATTAATTTATACGATGTATAATTAATCAGGCTTTCAGGATCAAGGAACCAGAGGCCGCGCAAAAGAAAACCCGCCAGATTGCTCTGGCGGGGAAGGCGCGCCCTCGGGGGAAGGCGGATCAGATATCGAGCGTGTTCTCGTGTTCCCAGCGCGAGAAATGGGAGACGTAGCTGTTCCATTCCTGATGCTTGAGCTTCAGATAGGCGGTGGAGAATTCGTCGCCCATCATGGATTTCAGCGTCTTGTCCTTGTCGTATTCACGCAGGGCGTCGAGCAGGTTCAGCGGCAGCTTGGGCGCGCCCTTCACGGTATGGCCCTGCTGATACATGTCGATGTCATAGCGGCGACCGGGATCGGCCTTGGTGCGGACGCCGTCGAGGCCAGCGGCGATGATGACGGCCTGCAGGAGGTAAGGGTTCGCCGCGCCATCGGGCAGGCGCAGTTCGAACCGGCCCGGGCCGGGGACGCGGACCATGTGGGTGCGGTTGTTGCCTGTCCATGTGACCGTGTTCGGCGCCCATGTCGCGCCGGATGAGGTGCGGGGGGCGTTGATGCGCTTGTAGCTGTTCACGGTCGGGTTGCAGATCGCGGCAAGGGCCGAGGCGTGTTTCATGATCCCGCCGAGGAAGTTACGGCCCTGATCGGAGAGCGACAGTTCCTTTTTCGGGTCTGAGAAAGCGTTGCTTTTGCCATCCATCGACCAGACCGAGATGTGCGCATGGCAGCCGGACCCTGTAAGGCCCTTGAAGGGCTTGGGCATGAAGGTGGCGCGGAAGCCATGCTTTTCCGAGACCGACTTCACCATAAACTTGAAGAAACTGTGCTTGTCGACGGTTTGCAGCGCGTCGTCGTACTTCCAGTTCATTTCGAACTGGCCAATCGCGTCTTCATGATCGTTCTGATAGGCCTCCCAGCCCAGTTCGAGCATGTAGTCGCAAATCTCGGAGATCACGTCATAGCGGCGCATGATCGCCTGCTGGTCGTAGCAGGGCTTTTCCGCCGTGTCGTAGATATCAGACGCGGCATTGCCTTCGGCGTTGAGGATGAAGAATTCAGGCTCTACCCCCGTCTTGACGCGCAGGCCTTCCTTCGCGGCTTCGCCAACCAGCTTTTCCAGCACATTGCGCGGGGCCTGATCGACGAGCTTGCCTTCCATCGTGGCGCGGGCGGCGACCCAGGCCACATCTTTCTTCCATGGCAGCTGGATCGCGGATGAGGCATCCGGCACCGCCATCAGATCGGGATGGGCGGGGGTGAGGTCGAGCCAGGTGGCGAACCCGGCAAACCCTGCCCCTTCTTCGGCCATGTCGTTGATCGCCTGCGTCGGCACGAGTTTGGCGCGCTGACTACCGAACAGATCGGTATAGGAAATCATGAAATACTTGACGCCCTTGTCCTTTGCCCATTTGGCAAGATCTTTGGCCATGTCTAGCTCCCTGTCCTTATTAGATCGGCTTTGTGCCGTTGTTTTCAGAATCCGCCGTTGCGACCCGGTATCCAGTTCGTGCCCGCCAGCGGGACGCCTGCCATGGCGGCGGCTTCGATGGTCAGCGCGCAAAGGTCTTCGGGTTCGAGGTTGTGGAGATGATTCTTGCCGCAGGCACGGGCGATTGTCTGTGCTTCCAGCGTCATCACTTTGAGGTAGTTTTTCAGGCGGCGACCCCCGAGGATGGGATCGAAGCGCTTGAACAGTTCCGGGTCTTGTGTGGTGATCCCGGCCGGGTCTTTGCCTTCGTGCCAATCGTCATAGGCACCGGCGGTGGTGCCGAGCTTGTTGTATTCGGCCTCGAGCGCGGGGTCGTTGTCCCCCAGCGCGATGAGGGCGGCCGTACCGATGGCGACGGCATCTGCGCCCAGCGCCATGGCCTTGGCCACATCGGCGCCAGACCGGATGCCGCCCGAGACGATGAGTTGCACCTTGCGATGCATGCCGAGGTCTTGCAGCGCCTTCACCGCCTGCGGGATGCAGGCAAGGATGGGCATGCCGACGTTTTCGATGAAGACGTCCTGCGTGGCGGCGGTGCCGCCTTGCATGCCATCAAGCACCACGACATCAGCGCCTGCCTTCACGGCGAGGGCCGTGTCGTAGTACGGGCGCGCGCCGCCGACCTTGATGTAGATCGGCTTTTCCCAGTTGGTGATTTCGCGCAGTTCGAGGATCTTGATTTCCAGATCGTCCGGCCCTGTCCAATCGGGGTGGCGGCAGGCGGAGCGCTGATCGATGCCTTTCGGCAGGTTGCGCATCATGGCGACGCGGTCGGAGATTTTTTGCCCCAAGAGCATGCCGCCGCCGCCGGGCTTTGCCCCCTGCCCCACCACGACCTCGATCGCGTCAGCGCGGCGCAGGTCATCGGGGTTCATGCCGTAGCGGGAGGGGAGGTATTGATAGACAAGGGTTTTCGAATGCCCGCGTTCCTCTTCCGTCATCCCGCCATCGCCTGTAGTGGTGGAGGTGCCAGCGGCCGACGCGCCGCGACCGAGCGCTTCCTTGGCCGGGCCGGACAGCGCGCCGAAGGACATGCCCGCGATGGTGACGGGGATATCCAGATGGATCGGGTTCTTGGCGAAGCGGGTGCCGAGCCAGACATCGGTGGCGCATTTCTCGCGGTAGCCTTCCAGCGGATAGCGGCTGATGGAGGCCCCGAGAAAGAGCAGATCGTCGAAATGCGGCAGCTTGCGCTTTGATCCGCCACCGCGAATGTCATAGATGCCCGTGGCGGCGGCACGGCGGATTTCGGCGTTGATATCGTTGTTGAAGGTCCACGACATCTTGGGCGGCGTTGTGGGAAAATCGCTCATTCTTCGGATGCCTCAGTAGGACGACGCGTTGTCGATATTGAAGGTGTAAAGCTTGCGGGCAGAGCCGTAGCGTTTGAATTCCTCGGGCTTGGCCAGATGGTCGGCCTCACCGCGTTTCAGAAGATCGGCCAGGATGGCGAGATGTTCGGGGCGCATCTCTTTCTCAACGCAGTCGGCGCCCAGCGATTTGACCGAACCGCGCACGAATAGCCGCGCCTCGTAGAGGGAGTCACCCAAGGCTTCGCCCGCGTCGCCAAGGACGACCATGTTGCCCGATTGCGCCATGAAGGCGGACATGTGGCCGATGTTGCCGTGCACCACGATATCGATGCCCTTCATCGAGATGCCGCAGCGCGACGAGGCATTGCCCTTGATGACGAGAAGCCCGCCGCGCCCGGTGGCCCCGGCATATTGGCTGGCATCGCCGTCGATGATGACGGTGCCGGACATCATGTTTTCGGCCACGCCCGGCCCGGCAGAGCCTTTGACGCGGACGGTGGCCTGCTTGTTCATGCCCGCGCAGTAATAGCCGGTAGAGCCGCGCACGGTGACATCAACCGGGGCATCAAGGCCCACGGCAATGGCATGGGCCCCTTTGGGATTGATGATCTCCCATGCGGTCATGTTCGTCTGGCCTTTGAGGCCATGAAGGGTGGAGTTCAGTGCGCGCAGGCCTTGGGCGGTAAGGTCGAAAGTCTGCATGGATCAGCGTTCCCAGAAGTAGACGGTGGCGGGTTCGGGTTCCCAAACGCGGGCATTGTCGATGCCCGGCAGGTTGACCATCGCGCGGTATTCGGAGCCGAAGGCCACGTATTGATCGGTTTCGGCCATGACGGCGGGTTTGCAGGCGATGGGGTCGCGGACGACGCCGAAGCCGTTCTTGGTGCCCACGACGAAGGTAAAAAAGCCGTCGAGGTCGGTGAGGGTTGCTTCCATCGCTTCGCCCAGCTTCGCGCCTTCCTGCAGCTTATGGCTGATGAAAGCGGCGGCGACTTCGGTGTCGTTTTCCGTCTCGAAGGTCATGCCGGCCTGTTTGAGGACACGGCGGACGGAGTTGTGGTTCGACAGCGAGCCGTTATGGACAAGGCACTGGTCGGACCCGGTGGAGAAGGGATGCGCGCCCATGGTGGTGACGGCGGATTCGGTGGCCATTCGGGTATGGCCGATGCCATGGGTGCCGGACATGCGGGCCACTTCGAACCGCGCGGCGACGTCTTTGGGAAGACCAACTTCCTTGTAGATTTCAATGCCTTCACCCGCCGACATCACCTTGGCCATGGGGCGCAGGCCGCGCATGGCGTGGCGGGCGGCGTCCAGCCGGTCTTCGGGCAGTTCAAGGACCATATGCGTGTCCTTGACATGGCCGGTCACCTTGGCGGCGATGGCGCGGCCAAGGTCATCGGTCAGGGTGGCGAAATCGACATCGGGATCGGCGGACTGCACGGTCAGCTTGGCGCGGCCCTTTTCGGGGCGGCCATAGATCGCAATCCCGGCGCTGTCGGGGCCGCGGTCTGTCATGGTGATGAGCATATCGGTGAGCAGGGCACCAAGCTGAGGCTCAAGCTTTGGGTCTTTCAGGAAAAGACCGACGATTCCGCACATGGCGTCGACTCCCTAGGTTCAGGTTCTGGGGAGAGGCTAGCACCGAAGATGGGGCGGCTCAACTGGGAAGAAACTTTTTTAACTGCTGGGCAATGAATATTGACCGGCTGCGCAAATTCTAGGCTCTGCTCACTGATCGCGAGCAGAAGCAACCGGTGATGGGCAGGAACAGGAGGCCGAACAGGGCAGGCTGACCCTGCGCAGAGGCGTTTAGGCCTGCGGGTAGCTGATGATCGACAAGTAGCGCGCGGGCAGTTTCACCAGAACTTCCGGGCCGTGCTGTGCATCGGCATCGAAGAATAGGCTGTCGCCGGGTTCGAGGTGGAACAGCTGGTCGCCGTGGCGGTATTTGACCTCTCCCTCCAGCATGTAGAGCAGTTCGATGCCTTCATGCTGGAATGTCGGGAAGGTGTCGGATTCGGTGGTGAGGGTGATCACGTAGGGTTCCACCACCACGCCGGAGCTGTTGGACCCAATATGGCCAAGGAGGTGGTATTGATGGCCCGCGCGGGTGCCGCGACGGTCAATCTCCAGATGTTCGCCGGCCTTGACGTGCTGAACCTCGCGCCGTTCTTCGAAACCCCGGAAGAAGGATGTGATAGGGGTAGAGAAGGCGTGCGACAGGATTTGAAGCGTGGTGAGAGAAGGCGAGGTGATGCCGTTTTCGATCTTGGACAGCATGCCGATGGACAGGCCGGTGACAGCGGCGAGATCGGCCACGGTCATGCCCTGCTGGCGACGGAAGGCGCGGACGGAGCGGCCGATGGCCATTTCCAGATTGCGTTCGGACAGTTCGCGCACACGGTGCGGGTCTTGGCTGAAGGCCGGTTTGGACCGGGGAATGGTGGTTTCCTGCGCCGTATCCTGATCGTCCATACTGACCCGCCGAGTGAACAAAGGTGATATCTTTTTCACTATAGGGAAAGTCGGGCATCGGACAAGTCGGCAAACCACTGTGCCGCAGGCGGTGCAGGCGGTTGTGCAGCCGGGCGTATGCACGCGGCGCGCGGTGCGGTGACGGGTCAGTAAGCCGAACGGGCTGCGGTTTCGAGCGCGTGAAAGACTGACGCCGCCGAGGAGCGGGGGCCGATGACCGACAAGTGGCCCGGCGCACGGATCACCACGTAGCAGCCTAGATGTTCGATCACCGTGCGGGTCGCAGCGCCGGGGCCGTGGGCGCGCAGGTCGAAGGCGCAGAGGCGTTCGAACATCGCTGGAAGGTCATCCCCGGTGACATCGAAGCGGGCCCAGGCGTCGGTCTGTTCGGTCAGGGAGGCCGCCTCGCCAAAATGGGGTTTGAGATGGGCGACGATATCCTCATGCGTGGCGAAGGGGGCCTCGACCATCCACATGTCGGGCGAGAGCCAGAAGGCGGCGTAGGTCGCGCCTTGCGCGGCCTTGCCGGGGCCGGGGAGCGGGATGCCTGCGGCATCCGCGATGTCGGTGACGGCCTTGGCTTCGCCCTGCCGCGCGGCGAGGGAGGCAAGTCCGGTGTCGGTGACTTCGGTGATGGTCACGGGGCCGAGGGTGACGCTGTGCGGGGCGTCATGGCCGAGCGGCGTGATCGGTTTGAGGCGGTGGTCAGCCACGGAGGCGGTCTCCTTCCGGGTCGAAGAAGTGGGGCGAGACAATTTCGACCTCCACCTCTGTCTTGGCGAGCAGGTTTACGGCGCGCATCTTCTGCCCGATGCGGGCGTGGCCGTTCTTGAGGTAGCCCAGCGCGATGGAACTGCCGAGGTGGGGTGAATAGACGACGGAGGTGAGCCAGCCGCCATCGTTCGCTGCCACCGGGGCCGCGCCGATGTCGAGGAAGTGAGAGCCTGCGGTGAGGGGCTTGGACGGGTCCACCGGGCGGACGCCGACGAGGCGGAGGCCGTCCTCTGCGGTCAGCCCTTCGCGTTGCGACAGGACCATGCCGATGCTGTCTTTCTTCTTCGACACCATTTTGCCAAGGCCCATGTTGAGGGCGGTGGACGTGCCGTTGAGTTCGTTCCCCGCGACATGGCCCTTCTCGACGCGCATGACGCCCAAGGATTCCGTGCCATAGGCGACGGCGCCGAATTCCTCGCCCTGCTTCATCAGCTCGCGGATCATGGCGTCGCCATAGCGGGTGGGTACGGCGATTTCATAGGCAAGCTCGCCCGAGAAGGAGATGCGGAAGAGGCGGGCGCGGAGGCCGCCCGCGACGGTGATGTTCCCACAGGCCATGTAGGGGAAGGCGGCATCGGAAATGTCCTGATCGACGACCTTCTGCAGGAGTTTCCGCGCGTTGGGCCCGGCGACGGAGAATTGCGCCCAAGCTTCGGTCGTGGAGATCAGTTGGACGTCCATGTCGGGGTAGAGGCATTGGCGCACGTATTCGAGGTGGCGGAAGACCGGGACGGCATTGGCCGTGGTCGTGGTCATCACCCATTCGTTTTCGCCCATCCGGGCGGTAGTGCCGTCATCCATGACGATCCCATCCTCGCGCAGCATCAGGCCATAGCGGACCTTGCCGATGGGAAGGGTGGAGAAGGTGTTGGCATAGACCTTGTCGAGGAAGGCGCCGGCGTCGCGACCCTGAATGTCGATCTTGCCCAAGGTGGTGACGTCGCAGATGCCGACGGAGGCGCGGGTTTGCAGCACTTCGCGGTCTACCGACTGCCGCCATGTGGTCTCATTCGCTTTGGGGAACCATTGGGCGCGGAGCCACATGCCGACTTCGACGAAGATCGCGCCTTGTTCGGATGCCCATTTGTGCGACGGGGTCAGGCGGGTGGGTTTGAATTCAGGACCGCGCGAGCGGCCCGCCAGCGCGCCCATGGCCACGGGCGTATAGGGCGGGCGGTAGATGGTGGTGCCCGTCTGCGGGATCGTGCGGTCCGTGAGTTCGGCCATGATGGCAAGGCCGAGGATGTTGCCGGTTTTCCCCTGATCGGTGGCCATGCCGAGGGTGGTGTAGCGCTTCAAGTGCTCGACCGAGGTGAAGTTTTCCTGTTTGGCCAGTTTGACATCCTTCACGGTGACGTCGTTCTGCTGATCGATCCAAGCGCGACCTTTGCCTTCGCCCACATACCAGAAGGGGGTGAGGTTGAGGGGGGCGTCTTCGGCCTTGGGCAGGTCGGGGGTGTGGGGTTTGAGGCCCAAGGCTTCGAGCGCGGCGTTGGCTTGGGCGGCACCCGTGGTCAGGGCGGCGTGGGTGGACAGGGCGCCTGCGGCGGCCCCGGCGGCGGTCAGGTTCTTCGGCCCGTCGGTGGGCGGAGTGAAGGCGTGGATGCCGTCGTTCCAGACCGGGCGGCCACGGTGATGGCTGGCGATGTTGAGGTTGGGGTTCCAGCCCCCCGACACGCCCAGCGCATTGACTGCGAGGGTTTCCGAACGACCGTTCGCGTGGCGGATAGTGATGGATTTCAGGCCCAGTCGGCCTGCGCTGTCGATCACCTGCGCGCCCTTGAGGTGGCGGATGCCGGGGAGAAGGTCGCCTTCCTGCCGGGTGTCGATAACGGCGGCGACGTCGATGCCCTTGGCCTGCAGGTCGGTGGCGGTGCGCAGGCCGTCATCATTGTTGGTGAAGACGGCGACGCGGTCGCCCACGGCGACGGCGTAGCGGTTGGCATAGGCGCGGAGGGCGCCTGCCAGAAGGATGCCTGGGCGGTCGTTGTTTTCGAACGCGATGGGGCGTTCGGTGGCCCCGCCTGCGAGGATCGCGTGGCGGGAGTAGATGCGCCAGAGGATCTGGCGCGGCTTGCCGGGGGCCGGGAGGGGGAGGTGGTCGGAGACGCGCTCGACAGCGGAATAGATGCCGTGATCCATCGCGCCCAGCACGGTGGTGCGGGGCATGAGGCGAACGTTGGGCATTTGGCGCAGCGTGCGGACGGTGTCTTCGGCCCAGTCGGCCCCGGCGTGGTTGCCGATGGTCAGGGACTCAGAATTGAGGCGGCCGCCCATGCGGAAATCCTCATCCGCGAGGAGGACGCGGGCGCCTGCGCGGCCTGCGGTGAGCGCGGCCATCAGGCCAGCGGGACCTGCGCCGATGATGAGGATGTCGCAGTGGAGGAAACCCTTGTCATAGGCATCGGGGTCTTCGTGATGGGTCAGGGTGCCGAGGCCTGCGGCGCGGCGGATGATGGGTTCGTAAAGCTTTTCCCAGAAGGCGGCGGGCCACATGAAGGTCTTGTAGTAGAAGCCCGCGGCGAAGAAGGGGGAGAGGCGGTCGTTGATCCCCATCAGATCGAATTTGAGCGAGGGGAAGCGGTTCTGGCTGTTGGCCTCGAGCCCGTCGAA
>PNND01000033.1 GCA_013824045.1 Rhodobacter sp.
TCGACGAAGAAGGAGACGGGCATCTGCACCCGTTCGCCGGGTTGCAGGACCTGTTCGGTGAAGCAGAAGCAGGCGATCTTGTCGAAGTATCCGCCTGCCGCTTCGGGCGCGACGTTGAAGCTGGCCGTCCCTGCCACCACCCGGTCCGTCGGGTTGTAGGCCTCATAAAAGGCCAAGGCGTTCTCGCCGATCCGCACGGTCATCTCGCGCTGGACGGGGCGGAATTCCCACGGCATGCCGCGTTCGATGGAGGCGTCGAATTTCACAACGACAGTCTGGTCGAGGATGGTGTCAGGCGCTGCCGAGGCCACGCCAGGCGTGCCGCCAAAGCCCGTGACCCGGCAGAACCAGTCATAGAAAGGCACCGCGGCAAAAGACATGGACGCCATCAGCGCCACCACGCCCACCAGATAAGCTGCCGTCCTGTTTTGCTTTTTCATTGCCCCTCCTCCTCGATCGCCAGTTCCGGGCGCACCGAATGATCAAACCCCTGCATCGGATCACCGCGCGTGACCTTGACCACGGTCAGCGCAAAGACAAGCACGATGAACAGGGCCAGCGTCACCCCCACGCCCACATTGCGCCCTAGCCGACGCCTGTGAATTTCATGTTCCGGGGGAAAGGCCATCACCAGCCCCCCAAGCCATAGGGTTTCAACGCCGCCTCGGCCAGAAACGCCCCAAACAAAAGGAACAGATAGTAAAGCGAGAAGCGGAACACCGATTTCTCGGTCGCGTAGCTGTCCGCCTCGGCAACCGCCTCATCGCGCCGCCAGATGCGCCAGGCCCCAATCAGGAACCACGCATTCAACAGCAACGCCGCTGTCAGATAGACGGGCCCCCCAATGCTGGTGAAGGCCGCGCCAATGGCAACCGGTGCCAGCAGGATCGTGTAGATCAGGATGTGGTTGCGGGTCGAGCGCCGCCCGTGCGTCACTGTCAGCATGGGCACGCCCGCATTGGAATAGTCATCCTTCATGAACAGCGCCAACGCCCAGAAATGCGGCGGCGTCCACATGAAGATCAGCGCGAACATCAGCAAGCTTTCGACAGAGACCGAACCCGTCGCACAGGCCCAACCGATCATGGGCGGGAAGGCCCCCGCCGCGCCACCAATGACGATGTTCTGCGGCGTGGATCGCTTCAGCCACATCGAATAGATGACCGCATAGAAAAAGATCGTAAAGGCCAGCAGGGCCGCTGCCAGCCAATTCGCCGCCAGTCCCAGCATCACCACCGACAGACCCGACAGCGCCAAGCCAACCGCCAGTGCCTCGCCCGCCTCGACCTTGCCCGAAGGTACGGGGCGGCTCTTGGTGCGACGCATCACGGCGTCGATATCGGCGTCCCACCACATGTTCAGCGCACCCGAGGCACCGGCCCCCAAAGCGATAAACAGGATGGAGGCAAAAGCGATGACAGGATGCACGCCAACAGGCGCCACCAGCAACCCGACCAGAGCGGTAAATACCACCAGCGACATCACGCGCGGTTTCAGCAACTGCACATAGTCGCCAAAGCCTGCCTCGCCGGGCGCTTCAAAGGCGCGGGTATCACTCATCTGTCTGTCTTCCTATCGATGGGTAAAGTGCCCCGGCACACCGGGGCAACCCTGCCTGTCACGGCATCACTCAGTTCGAGGCAACATCAACCAGTTGCACCAGATCAGCATCCGACAGCATCACATCGCCAGCCTCAGCCTTGGCAACCCAAGCGGCATAAGCCTCTTCCGACACAACCTTCACGGTGATCGGCATATAGGCATGGTCCTTGCCGCACAGCTCCGAGCACTGACCAAAATAGATGCCCTCACGTTCGGCTGCGAACCACAACTGCGCCAGACGTCCCGGAACCGCATCCTGCATCACGCCAAAGGCCGGGATTTTCCACGAATGGATCACGTCTGAGGCGGTCACGTTCATCACCACCGTCTTGCCGACGGGAACGACAACGGCGGTGTCGGTGGCCAGCAGGAAATGGCTGTCCTCATAGCCGAATTCGGCCAGCTGTTCCCGCTGCAGCATAAAGCTGTCAAAGGCAATCGGCGCGGCTTCCGGGTCTTCGGTCACACCATTGTCGGTGTATTCATACGACCAGTACCACTGCGCGCCGGTCACCTTGATGGTGATGTCAGCGGTCGGGATTTCCTGCTGCTTGAACAGCACCGGCAGCGAGAAGGCCCCGATAAACACAAGGATCAGGATCGGCACCACTGTCCATGCCACTTCGATGGGCGTGTTGTGGGTGAATGTCGCGGGTGTCTTGTTGCGCTTTTCGCTATAGCGGTACATGACCCACAAAAGCAGTGCCGTCACAAAGATGGTGATCACCGTGATGATGATCAGGATCATGTGATCCAGACCCTGCAGATCGCGCGCCAGTTCCGTCGCCGGCGGCTGAAAACCCATCTGCTCCGGCAAAGGCTGACCCACAACCTCAAGCCCCTGCGCAAAGGCCGTGCCAGACAGAAGCAAGCCGGTGCCAGCAGCAGCCACAGCTTTCATAGTGGTCAAAAGACGCATGTTCTCATCCCGTTCGCGTGCGCGGCCTTGGGCCGCTGCCGTTTTCCCCGCACATTGCCCGCAACAGACGCCGCGCAGAATCCCGTTGTTTCTGATCTGCTTGAAACCATATTAAGGCCTCTACAGCAAGCCAAAGCGTTGCGGCAAATGCGCGCCGCTTGACCCAGATCAAGGACAGCCCCCATGACCGATGCCCCCTTCCGCCCCTTCGAGACGGCACTGGACGAAGGGGCAGCGCTGGCGATCCTGCGCGACGCCACGGCCGGGGCCGATGACGGCGAGCTTTTCCTTGAACGCAAACGGTCCGAAGCGATCGTGCTGGACGATGGCCGCATCAAGACCGCCTCCTATGACGCCTCCGAAGGGTTCGGCCTGCGCGCCGTGCGGGGCGAGGTTGCGGGCTACGCCCATTCGACCGAAATCTCCGAAAAGGCCCTCCGCCGCGCGTCCGAGACCGCGCGCATTGCCGTGGGCGACGGGGGCGGCACACTTGCCCCCTCGCCCAAGGGCACCAATACCCGCCTCTATGGCGATGCCGACCCGATGCTGGACGCCACATTTGCCGGAAAACTGGACCTTCTTAAAGAGATCGACGCCTATGCCCGCGCGCTCGACCCCCGGGTGGTGCAGGTATCGGCCACCCTCGCCGCCGGCCTGCAAGAGGTGGAAATCCTCCGCCCCGAGGGCCTGCGCCTTGCCGATATCCGCCCGATGGCGCGGCTGAATGTGTCGGTGATCGTCGAACAAAACGGCCGCCGCGAACAGGGCGGCACAGGGGGCGGCGGCCGCTTCGGCCTCGCCCGCCTGATGGAGCGCAGCCATTGGCAACCCATGGTGGCCGAGGCGCTGCGCATCGCGCTGGTCAACCTTGACGCCGTCCCCGCGCCTGCCGGCGTGATGGACGTGGTCCTCGGCCCCGGCTGGCCCGGCATCCTGCTGCATGAGGCGATCGGTCACGGGCTGGAAGGCGATTTCAACCGCAAACAGACCTCGGCCTTCGCAGGCCTGATGGGCAGCCGCATCGCCGCGCCCGGCGTGACGGTGCTGGATGATGGCACCATCCCCGACCGGCGCGGCTCGATCAGCGTGGATGACGAAGGCACGCCCTCGGGCAAGAATGTCCTGATCGAGGACGGTATCCTCGTGGGCTACATGCAGGATCGCCAGAACGCCCGCCTGATGGGTGTGGCGCCCACCGGCAACGGGCGGCGCGAAAGCTTCGCCCATATCCCCATGCCGCGCATGACCAATACCTACATGCTGGCAGGCCAAGATGACCCAGCCGCCATCCTCGCCGACCTCAAGGATGGTATCTACGCCGTGGGCTTCGGCGGCGGGCAGGTGGATATCACCAACGGCAAGTTCGTCTTTTCCTGCACCGAAGCCTACCGTGTGCAGAACGGCAAGGTCGGTGCGCCGGTCAAAGGCGCCACGCTGATCGGCGACGGTGCCACCGCGCTCAAGGCCATTCGCGCCATCGGCAATGACCTTGCCCTTGATCCCGGCATCGGCAATTGCGGCAAGGCCGGGCAATGGGTGCCTGTGGGCGTCGGACAACCCACCTTGCTGATCGGTGGCCTCACCGTCGGCGGCAGCGCGGCCTAAGGCGTGGCACGGGGGGCTGTCTGCCCCCCACGGCGCGTGCCGCGCCTCCCCCCAAGGATATTTGACCAGAAGAGAAACAGCGGGACAAAAGGATTGTGGCCGCCGTCTCTATGGTCCTTCACCTATCCTTGATGAAAAGCAACGTCGCCCCCCATCTTCTCTGCGCAAATATCCTCGGGGGGTGAATGGGCCGCAGGCCCAGAGGGGGCGCGAGCGCCCCCTTCTTCTTTTCACCGCAAAGCCCCGACGCGCCTCAGCGCCCGAACTTGCCCTTGAGCGCATCGGCAAAGGCATTTCCGCCCGCACCCTCCTTCGGACCGGCCGAGGAAGGCGCGGGTTTGCCGCCCCCGCCCCGCACCGGGGGCTTGGGGTTCGCGGCCCCACGCTCAGCCGCGCGCTCCCGCGCCTCGCCAGAGTCTGCCTTCATCGTCAAGGCAATCCGCTTGCGCGCCGCATCCACCTCAACCACGCGCACCTTCACCACGTCGCCTGCCTTCACCACCTCATGGGGATCTTTCACAAAGCGATCGGCCAACTGGCTCACATGAACCAGCCCGTCCTGATGCACGCCGATATCGACAAAAGCGCCAAAGGCCGCGACATTGGTTACTGTCCCCTCCAGCAGCATCCCCGGCTTCAGATCGCGGATTTCATTCACCCCTTCGGCAAAGCTCGCCGTCCGGAATGAAGGCCGCGGGTCGCGCCCCGGCTTTTCCAGTTCAGCCAGAATATCCTTCACCGTCGGCATGCCGAACCGGTCATCCACGAATTGGCGCGGATCGACGGATTTCAACGCCGCCGCATCGCCCATCAGCGCCCGGATGTCGCGCCCGCAGGCCGCCACGATGCGCCGCGCCACCTCATAGGCCTCGGGATGCACGGAAGAGGCATCCAGAGGCTCCGCCCCGCCGGAAATCCGCAAGAATCCCGCCGCCTGTTCAAAGGCCTTGGGTCCCAGCCGCGCCACCTTGAGCAGGTCGCGCCGCGTCTTGAACGGGCCGTTCTGATCGCGATGGGCGACAATGGCATCCGCAAGCGACGCCCCCACCCCCGACACCCGCGCCAGCAAGGGGGCCGATGCGGTGTTCAGATCCACGCCCACCGCGTTAACCGCATCCTCGACAACCGCCTCCAGTGACCGGCCCAGACGGTGCTGGTCCACATCATGCTGATACTGGCCCACGCCAATGCTCTTTGGTTCGATCTTGACAAGTTCCGCCAGCGGATCCTGCAATCTACGGGCGATCGACACCGCCCCCCGGATCGAAACGTCCAAATCGGGGAATTCCTTCGCCGCCAGTTCCGAGGCCGAATAGACCGACGCGCCTGCCTCGCTGACGATCACTTTCACCGGCTTTTCTGCCCCCGGCAAAACGGCGAGCAGATCGGCCACCAGCTTTTCCGTCTCACGGCTGGCCGTGCCATTGCCGATGGCGATCAGCTTCACCCCATGCTTGCCGATCAACTGCGCCAGCGCCACCTGCGCCCCGCGCAGGTCATTTTTGGGCTGAAACGGATAGACCGTATCCGTTGCTAGCACCTTGCCCGTGGCATCCACCACGGCGACCTTCACCCCGGTGCGGATGCCCGGGTCCAGCCCCATCGTGGCCTTGCCGCCTGCAGGCGCAGCCAGCAGCAGATCCTTAAGATTGCGCGCAAAAACGCGGATGGCCTCTTCTTCTGCCCGCTCCCGCATCTCGCCCATCAGATCGAGTGTCAGCGATGTGCGGATCTTCACACGCCATGCCCAGGCCGCCGCCTCACGCAGCCAGGCATCCCCTGCCCCACGTCCCTGCGTGGACAAAACCGCCGCACAAGCGCGCTCTGCCGGGCTGTCGCCCTTGGGCGCATCGGCATCGATCTCCAGATCCAGCGTCAGAAACCCCTCATTCCGCCCGCGCAGCATGGCCAGCACGCGGTGCGACGGCGCCCCGGCCCAGCCTTCGGAATGCGCGAAATAATCGGAAAATTTGGCACCCTCGGCCTCCTTCCTCTCCACCACTTTGGCCACCAGCTTGGCCACCTGTTTCATGTGCCCGCGCAGGCGTTGCAGCAGATCGGCATTCTCGGCCAGCCCCTCGGCCAGAATGTCGCGCGCGCCCTCCAGCGCGGCCTTCACATCCGGCACCGTCTCGGTCACATATGCCTCTGCCAGCTTGGCCGGATCGGCCATCCGGTCGGCCAGAATCGCGTCAAACAACGGCCCCAGCCCGTTTTCCCGCGCGATCATCGCCCGCGTCCGCCGCTTGGGCTTGTAGGGCAGATAGATGTCTTCCAGTTCCGCCTTGGTCGTGGCCTTGATGATCGCGCCCTGCAAGGCGTCGGTCATCTTGCCCTGCTCGGTGATCGACGACAGGATCGCCGCCCGCCGCGCCTCCATCTCGCGCAGATAGGCCAGCCTTTCGGACAAAGTCCGCAATTGCGTGTCGTCCAGCCCGCCCGTCACCTCCTTGCGATAGCGCGCGACGAAGGGCACCGTCGCGCCTTCGTCCAGCAATCCGACCGCCGCCGCCACCTGTGCGGGCTGCGCGCCGATCTCGGTCGCGATGGTCTGGGCAATGCGGCGCGTGGTGTCGGGGGTCATGGAAATCCTTATCGGCGAAAGTCGAGTCACGGGCGGCGACCATAGCCGCGCCCCGCCCCGCATCCAAGCCCGCCAAACTCTGCCATCGGACACAGTATCGGCACAGTCCTGCAACCCCCCTGCACAAGGCCCGCGTGACCGCCTAGATTGATGCAATGACAGATGCGCCCCCCAGCCCCGGACAAGACGCCCTTCGCGTGGCGTCGTGGAACATCCACAAGGGCATCGGCTCTGACCGGAAGCGCGATCTGCTACGCACCACAGCCGTGATCGCCGAAATCGCCCCAGATCTGATGACCCTGCAAGAGGCCGACCAGCGCTTCGGCACCCGCGCCGGACTGTTGGACCTTGACCATCTGCATACGGAAACCGGCCTCAGGCCGCTTCCCATCGGTCTGGGCGGGCCGTCGCATGGCTGGCATGGCAATGTGATCCTGTTCCGGGATGCAGAGGTCATTGACCATCACCGCCTGTCCTTGCCGGGGCTAGAGCCGCGCGGGGCGTTGATCACCGATCTTGACCTCGGTCATGGCCGCCTGCGCGTGGTGGCGGCCCATCTCGCCCTTCTGCGCCGGTTTCGCCGGGCGCAGGCGCGCGCGATCCTAGATCTTCTCGAACAGTTGCCGCCCTTGCCCACCCTGCTCATGGGCGATCTGAACGAGTGGAAGACCGGGCCGCGCACCCCCCTTGCCGATCTGGCCGGTCACTTTGTCCTTCCCGATCCGGTGCCCAGTTTCCCCACGCGCAGGCCCTTTCTTCCGCTCGACCGGATGATGGCCACGTCCGAGGGGCGCCTGTCAGACCTGCGCGCCCATGACACGCCGCTCGCCCGCCGCGCGTCAGATCACCTGCCGCTGACCGCCCACTTGCATCTGCCGGGGCGCAGGGAATGATCCCTGCTCTGATCCTGTGGATCGGCCTTGCCGTGGCGCTTTTTCTTGCCGCATCGGCCCTTGCCATGCGGTCCTACAATCGCTTTGCCGCCCGCGCCCGTGGCAAGCACAGCGCCCATCTTCCCGCCGAAGGCCCGCCAACCCCGCTTGACCGCTTGCTTTTCCCGCAGATGGAGGCCCATCCCGGCCGCAACGGTGTGGCCAATCTGCTGGGCCCCAAGGATGCCTTCGCGGCACGCAGCCTGTCGGCCAGCCATGCCGGGCGCAGCCTTGATCTGATTTACTACATCTGGCGGGCCGATACCTCTGGCCGCCTGCTGATGGCCGATCTGTTGGCCGCCGCCGACCGGGGCGTGCGCGTGCGCCTCTTGTTGGATGATGTGAATGTGCAGGGGTTCGATCTGGCCTTTCTCGGTCTGACCCAGCACCCCAATATCGAGGTGCGGCTGTTCAACCCGACCCGCAATCGCGGCCATTGGTTCCGGCGGGCAGCCGAGTTTGTCCTTGGCCTGTCCCGCTTCAACCGCCGCATGCATGGCAAGATCTGGATCGCGGATGGCCGTCTGGCCATTCTGGGCGGGCGCAATGTCGGCAATCTCTATTTCGGTGCCTCGGATGCGTCCGGGCGGCTGGCCCATGATGCTGACATAATCCTCGCAGGCCCCCTTGTGGCCGAGGCGGCCGCCCTCTTCGACCGGTTCTGGAACCTTGGCCTATCGCTGCCGCTGGTCACGCTCTGGCCCGACCTGCGCCTGAACGCGGCCCGGTTTCGCCGCCGCCTTGCGCAACGCACCAGCGCACCGCTCTCGATACAGTATCGCGATCAGGCCATCGCCGGGCGCGGCGCCGATGATCTGCTCTGCGCCCCTTTGCGCTGGATCGAGGAGGTCAGCCTGCTCGCCGATCCGCCCGAAAAGGCGATGGGACACCGCGCCGAACCTTGGCTGACCGACCAGATCGCCGATCTGCTGCAAAGCGCCC
>PNND01000311.1 GCA_013824045.1 Rhodobacter sp.
AAACCCGTCAGCTTGACCGCCCGGACGAGGCGGGAGAGATCGCCGCCGCAGGCCTTTTTGACTTGGGCAAGGAGCGAGATGGCGCAGGATTTCGCGGCTTCGGCCCCCTGTTCGATGGACATGTCATCGCCTAGGCGGCCCTTTATGAGGCCGTTGGCGTTCTGGCTGATCTGGCCGGAGACGTGGACGATGTTGCCCAGCACGACGAAGGGAACGTAATTCGCCGCCGGGGCGGGGGCATCGGGGAGGGTGACGCCAAGTTCGGCGAGGCGGGCTTCGATGGACATGGTTCCTCCGGTTCGGCGTGTTTCGGCTGGGACGGAGGCTAGCCGCGCGCGGTGCGGGCGGCAAGGCGCGATGGCATCAGGATTCGCGGAAGGCCTGACGGAAGTAATCGGTAAAAGGTTGCAGCAGGTAGGCGATGGGGGTGCGGGTGCCGGTGCGGATGAAGGCATCGACCGGCATGCCGGGCAGAAGGGTAAGACCGTCGAGCCGGGTGATTTCCTGCGGGGGCAGGGTGATTTCGGCCCGGAAGAAGGTTTGGCCTGTGGCTTGATCGGCCAGCGCATCGGCGGAGACGAGGGCGAGGGTGCCTGAGAGTTCCGGAGTGTCGCGGGCGGAGAGGGCGGGAAAGACGAGACGGACAGCCTGGCCGATGCGAACCTCGTCGATATTGGCGGGGGGGATGCGGATGGCGATGATGAGCGGGCGGTCCTGCGGGACAAGGTAGAGGATCGGATCGGCCGGGCGGAGTACGGCGCGGGGCGTGGTGACCGAGAGGCCAAGCACGGTGCCAGAGACCGGGGCGCGGATATCGAGCCGGGCGATGCGTTCGGCCAGCGCGCCGCGCCGTTCGGCAAGCTCACGTTCGGTGGGGCCGATGTCGCGCAGTTCGGCGGTGGCCTCTTCGCGGCGCAGGGCGGCGAGGCGGAGGGTTTCGATATCAATCTCGGTTATGCGGCCTTCGGCCTGGGCGCGCAGGGCGGCAAGCTCGCCGATGCGGCCCTGCAGGCTGGCGGCTTCGCGTTGCAGGGCCAGAACGCGGGCGGCTTGGGCGAGGCCACGGTCAAGCAGGGATTGCTGGTCGGAGAGTTCGCGGGTGATCAGGTCTGTCTGGGTGATGAGGGCGGCGGATTGTGCGTCGATCCCGTTGATCTGTGCGCCCGTCTGGGTCTTGCGGCGGGCGAGTTGTTCGGATTGGCGGGCGATGGTTTCAAGGCGGGCCATGAACAGGCGGCGTTGACCTTCGAGTTGTTCGGCCACGTCGGGGCGGGTGGCGGCGAGGGCGGTCAGGTCAGGCGGGAAGGTGAGGGCGGGGGCATCGTCCCGCTCGGCCTCTAGCCGGGCGCGGCGGGCGCGGATTTCGTGAAGCTGGGCTTCGACGATGCTGTGTTCGGAGCGCAGGAGCGCGCCGTCGAGCGAGAGGAGCAGATCGCCCGCCTGCACCTGCTGGCCTTCGCGGACGGAGATGCTTGCGATCACGCCGCCATCGGGGTGCTGGACGATCTGGCGGTTCTGGTCGACCTGAATCTGGCCCGGCGCGATGACCGCGCCATCAAGCTCGGTGCCGCTGCCCCAGAGGCCGAGGAGGGCGACGAGCGCAGCGAGGGTGGCAAGCCCCGCGCGGATGTGGCGGCGGGCGGACCAGTCGGGGGTGGGGGTCATCGGATGCCCCCCGGCGCGACCTTGCCCACGATATCACCGGCGTTCTGGACCATGTCGCGCAGGACCTGATCGCGCGGGCCGAAGGCGCGGCGCAGGCCGTCTTCGAGCACGAGGAGGAGGTCGCATTCCTGAATGGCGGCGGGGCGGTGGGCCATGATGAGGGCGGCACCGCCTGCGGCCTTGTGCGCGCGGATGGCGGCGTTGACGGCGAGGGAGCCTTCATTGTCGAGGTTCGAGTTGGGCTCATCCAGAATGAGTAGGACGGGTTGGCCGTAGAGCGCGCGGGCGAGGCCGATGCGTTGGATTTGGCCGCCGGACAAGAGGCCACCGGTGCTGTCGAGGCGGGTGTCATAGCCGCGCGGCAGGCGAAGGATCATGTCATGGGCGGCGGCGGCCTGTGCTGCGGCCACGATGCGGGCATCATCGGTGGGGGCGAGGCGGGCGATGTTTTCGGCGATGGTGCCGTCAAACAGGCTGACGCGTTGCGGCAGGTAGCCGATCAAGGCGCCGAGGCGGTCGGGGTCGAATTGGTCAAGGCTGGCCCCATCAAGGCGGATGCTGCCCGAGGCGGGTGGCCAAAGGCCGGTGAGCGCGCGGGCGAGGGTGGATTTGCCCGCGCCGGATGGGCCGATCACGCCGAGCGCCTGACCGGGCTGCAGGGAAAAGGACAGGCCGCGCAGGGTGGGGGCGGATTGGCCGGGGGGGATGAGGGTTAGGTTTGCCACCTCGATCTTGGCGGCGGGGCGGGGCAGGGCGGTGCGGGGGGCGGTTTGCGGGACGCGGGAGAGCAGTTCGGCCAGCCGGGCGCGCGCCCCGAGCGTGCGGGTCAGGATGGGCCATTGCGCGACGGTCTGTTCGATCGGTTGCAGTGCACGGCCCATCAGGATGGAGGCGGCGATCATCGCGCCTGCAGTGAGTTCGCCCTGCAGCACAACCCATGCGGCAAGGCCCAGCATGGCCGATTGCAGATAGAGGCGGAACCCGCGCGAGGCGGCGGACCAGCTGCCGCCGCTGTCACCGGCGGCGATGTTTTCCTGCAGGGCGGTGCTGCGGGTTTTCTGCCAGCGGGCGAAGGCGGCACCGGTCATGCCAAGGGCGCGGAGCGTCTCGGCCTCGGCGCGCATCCTGTCGGCCTGTCGGTCGGCGAGGAGGGCGGTTTCATTGGCGCGTTGCAGGGCGTGGTGGGTGTTGCGCTGATTGAGCAGGGCCATGCCGAGGATTACCGCCGCGCCGGCGATGGCCAGCCAGCCGAGAATGGGGTGAAAGATGAAGATGGCGGCGAAATAGAGCGGTGCCCATGGCATGTCGATCAGGGCGGTGACGGATTGCGAGGACCAGAAGGTACGGATCGCCTCGACATCGCGCTGGGCGGCGAGGGCAGCGGTGTCATCGGGGGCCGTGGACTGGCGGGTGAGAGCGGCGTTGAAGACTCGCGGATCAAGTGCATCCTGAAGGCCCGCGCCGATGCGGGCGAGGATACGGCTTCGCAGGTGATCGAAGACGGCCATGATGACGAAAAGCGCGGTCATCAGCAGGGTGAGGGCCACGAGGGTGGCTTCGGATTGGCTGCCAAGGACGCGATCATAGACCTGCAGCATATAAAGCGGGCTGGTCAGCATCAGCAGATTGACGGCGCTGGAAAAGACTATGGTGGCGATGAAGAGGCCGCGCTGCGACTTGAAGGCAAGGCGCAATTCCGCCGCGCCGGGGGAGGGTCCGCTTCGCCACATGCGCCGCGCGTCCTTTTCAACCTGTCACTCGATACCCGGCGGGTTCCCGCCTGACCTATGGATTAGCATGGTGGTGGGGGGGCTGCCACGGAGAAGTTTGGGGGAAAGGTGAAGGGTGGCGGGCCGGTTTGCGCCATCGGCGGGGGCAGGGACATCTGAAAATGCGTCTGATGCGTAGAATGGAGGCGGGTGTGGCGGGTTTCCGCAATTCGTGACCGCAGCGACACGGTGGGGCGGTTGTCATGGGGGGCAGGGAGGCATAAGGCTGGACCCTGACGCTTTGCACCGCGGATCGGGACCGGATTTTGGGAGCAGGATGGATTTGGCGCATGTGACGATTACGGGCCGGGCAGCCGGTCGCCTTGGGCGGATCGCCCTGCCCATGGGTCTGTGCGCGCTGATGCTGGCGGCCTGCGGACCTGCGCCGATGGCAAGCGGGGTGAATGACCCGAATGAGGCGCAGAACCGCGAGATACACGCCTTCAACCGCGGCGTGGACAAGGTGCTGCTGCGGCCGACGGCGAACACTTACAGTTCGATCCTGCCAGAGCCGGTGGAGCAGGGAATTTCGAACTTTGCCACCAATCTGGATGCGCCGGGGGATGTGCTGAACAACGTTCTTCAGCTGCGGCTGGGCAAGGCGGCGGAGAACACGCTGCGCTTTGCGATCAATACCACGGTGGGGGTTGGCGGACTGTTCGATCCGGCCACCGCGCTGGGCGTGGCGGGCGACCCGACCGATTTCGGCGAGACGCTGCATATCTGGGGCGCACCCGAAGGGCAGTATGCCGAAGTGCCCTTCATGGGGCCGACGACGAGCCGCGATCTGGTGGGTGTGATCGTTGATGTTGCGGCGAACCCGGTGCGGTTGGTCTTGCCGCAGCCGGAATCCTATTACGCGACGGGAACGAAGGTCGCCTCGCGGCTGAGTGATCGGGCGCGCTATTCCGAGACGGTCGATTCCATTCTATATGATAGTGCCGACAGCTATGCGCAGACGCGCCTGCTGTTCTTGCAGAACCGTCGCTTCGCACTGGGGGGTGCGGCTGGTGAGGCGGATGTTGGTTTCGAAGACCCTTACTCAGATTTCGAGGACCCCTATGCGGAATGATCACAACTCGGCCCGGATGACACGCCGGGGATTCACCTCGATTGCGCTGGCGGCGACGGCGGCCTTTGGTCTGCCGATGCCGGCCTTTGCGCTGACCGTCGACGATGCGCGCGGATTGATCGATTCCGCAGTGGCGGATGTGAACCGCATCATCGCTTCGGGCAAATCGGAAAACGCGATGTTCGGGGATTTCGAACGGATGTTCGCGCGCTATGCCGATGTGCCGGTGATCGCGCGGTCGGCGCTGGGGCCTGCGGCGCGGCAGGCGAGCGGGGGGCAGCTGTCGGCCTTTACCAAGGCCTATCAGGGTTATCTGAGCCGCAAGTATGGCCGCCGGTTCCGCGAATTCATCGGGGGGCGGATTGAGGTGACGGATGCGCGCCCGATCAAGAGCTATTTCGAGGTGATCTCTGTCGCCTATCTGCAGGGTGAGGCGCCGTTTGATCTGCGCTGGCATGTGTCGGACAAGTCGGGGAAGAACCTGTTCTTCAACATCATCATCGAAGGGGTCAACATGCTGGCCTCGGAGCGGACGGAGATCGGCGCGCTGCTTGATCGCAATGGGGGCGATATTGACCGGCTGGTGGCGGAGTTGAAGACGATCTGACCTTGGTCACAGGGTGACATTCAAAACCCGCCGGGGATGGCCTCCGGCGGGTTTTTTCTTTGGGCGCGGGTCAGTAGAGGCCCAGCAGATCGCGCAGGAGGGATTCGACCGGGTCTTCCTGTGATCGGTCGCGTTGCGGCTGCACCTGCCCCGGAACGGTCGGGTCCGGGATGGGCTGGGCGTATTCCTGATACTCCGGCTGCGGCGGGGTGCGGGGTTCGGGGATGTCCATGGGCAGGGGTTTGACCTCGACCCCGTCATGGACGCGCATCATTACCTCGTGCCAGATTTCGGCGGGCAGGCCGCCGCCGGTGACGCCGGTCAGCGGCGTGTTGTCATCATAGCCCATCCAGACGCCCGCCACGTAATCGGCGGTGAAGCCTACGAACCAAGCGTCGCGGGCGGCCTGGGTGGTGCCAGTCTTGCCTGCGGCGGGGCGGCCGTCGAGTTGAGCGCGGCCGCCTGTGCCGGATTCAATGACCTGCGACATCATGTAGGTGAGCAGGCGGGCGGATTTTTCCTGAATGACACGTTCGCCGATGCCGCCTGCGGCACCGATAAGCGGTTCCTCTTCGCCCTGCAGGCGCAGTTCGACAAGCCCGTAGGGGGTGACGGAGGAGCCGCCGTTCAGGATGCCCGCGAAGGCGCCGGTCATTTCGATGAGGGTGGATTCCGATGCCCCGAGCGCGAGGGCGGGACCGGCGGCGAGGTCGCTCTGAATGCCGAAATTGGCGGCGACTTCGCGGACGAGATCGCGACCGACGGCTTCGGACACCTTGACGGCGGGGATGTTGCGGCTTTCGGCGAGGGCCTGTGTGAGGGTGATCAGCCCTTTGAATTCGTTGTCGTAATTCTTGGGTGACCAAGCGCCGGAGCCGGGGATGTTGATCGTATAGGGGGTGTCTTCGACGTAATCTGCCGGGCTCCACCCCAAATCGAGGGCGGCGGCGTAGACGAAGGGTTTGAAGGTGGAACCGGTTTGGCGCAGGGCCTGTGTGGCGCGGTTGAAGCTGCCTGCCGCTTCGATCTTGCGCCCGCCGACCATGGCGCGGACGGCCCCATCGGCGGACATCACCACAATTGCGGCCTGAGCGTTGGAGCCCTGCTTGATCTTGGTGTCAAAGATGTAGGCGAGAGCCTCTTCCGAGGCTTTCTGCAGGCGCTGGTCGAGCGTGGTGCGGATGATGACGTCTTCGGTGGTTTCCGATGTGAGGAAGGCGGGGGCGGTTTCCATCACCCAATCGGCGAAGAAGCCGCCCGAGCGGGAGGCTGCAGCCTCGGACAGGCGGGCGGGATTGGTGCGGGCGTCTTCCGCCTGTTCGGCGGTGAGGTAGCCCTGTTCCTCCATCAGGCCGACGATGACGTTCGCTCGTGCGCGGGCGCGGTCCATGTTGTTGGTGGGGGCGAAGCGGGAGGGAGCCTTGAGAAGGCCTGCGAGCATGGCGGCCTCGGCGGGGTTCACCTCATTGGCGGATTTGCCGAAATAGCGCTGGGCGGCGGCCTCAAAACCCCGGGCACCGGCGCCAAGATAGGCGCGGTTGAAGTATATGGTGAGGATTTCCTCTTTGGAATACTTCACCTCCATCGCGATGGCGTAGGGAACTTCCTTGATCTTGCGCCAGATCCCGCCACGGCGGCAGTCGGCTTCGTAATCGGCCTCGGATTTCCATTGTGACTGGTCATAGGGGACCCCCAGACACAGGAGTTTGGCCACCTGTTGCGTGATGGTGGAGCCGCCATTGCCTTCTAGCGGGCCGCGCCCTTCGGCGAGGTTGATGCGAACGGCAGAAGCGATGCCGCGCGGCGAGATGCCGAAATGGCGGTAGAAGCGGCGGTCTTCGGTGGCGACCACGGCATCATGCAGGAAGGGCGAGACGGTATCGGCGGTGATCATGCCGCCGAAGGTTTCGCCGCGCCAAGCATAGACCTTGTTTTCGCGGTCAAGGAAGGTGACCGACCCGCGCGAGCGCGCATCGACGAGTTGTTCGACCGGGGGAAGTTGGGCGAGGAAGAAGAGGACGGCAGCGGCGAGGACGGAGCCAAGGACAAAACCCACCCGCCAGCCCACGCCCCAGAGGATGCGCCAGATCAGGCCGAAGAAGCCGAAGAACAGCGTGCCAATCGGGCCCCGCTTGCGCGGCGGGCGGCCGGACCCGCGCGAGGGTTTGCGCGGCGGTGTGCCGCCGCCTGTGCCGCCCTTGCCTGCGCCGCTGCTGCGGGCGGTTGCCTGACGCGCAGGTGTATAACGCTTGTCCGCCACGAGCGACCCGCGCCCCTTGCCCGATACTGCCATGCCTGTTCTGCCCGTCTTTCGCGCGCTGCTTCCCTGCCAATCTAGCCTGCCATCGCGGGAATGTGGAGACGCCATTGCGTTTACGTATCGGCAACGATTCGCTTACATGACATGCACACTTTTTAATCATTGGCGTTTGAAAGTGCAAAAATTGTGCAAACTTGTGGGATTCAGGGGTCTTTGAGCCGATGCCTTGCCTTGTGCCAGCGCAGCATGAGCCGTCTTCATTCCCCCGAGGGCCCAGACGGGCTCCCGCCAATGGAAGGGGAACGACGTGAAACTCATCATTGCAGCGATCAAGCCGTTCAAGCTGGAGGAGGTCCGCGAGGCGCTGACCACCATCGGCGTAAGAGGCATGATGGTGACCGAGATCAAGGGCTTTGGGTCGCAGTCCGGGCATACGGAAATTTATCGTGGCGCAGAGTATGCGGTGAATTTCGTGCCGAAGGTCCGGCTTGAGATCGTGGTCAGCGACAGTCTGGCAGATCAGGTCGTGGAGACCATCCGCGTGACCGCGAAAACCGACAAGATCGGCGACGGCAAGATCTTTGTCGTCGACGTCGAGCAGGCCGTGCGCGTGCGCACCGGCGAAACCAATGACGATGCGCTTTGAAAGCCGCAGGGAAGGGGAAACCGCAACCATGAAGAGTTTGATGAAACTGTCCGGGCTTTCCGCGCTTGTCGCGGCGGCGTCGGCATTGCCAGCGATGGCACAGGAATTGACGCCCTACGTCTATGAAAAGGCCGTGGATAAGGGTGATGTGGCGTGGATGTCGGTTGCCACGATCGTTGTTCTGTTGATGACCGTCCCGGGTCTTGCGCTGTTCTACGGCGGCCTTGTGCGCACCAAGAACATGCTGTCGGTGCTGACGCAGGTCTTTGCGATCACCGCCGTCGTCTGTCTGATCTGGGTGACCTACGGCTATTCGCTGGCATTCTCCTACGGCGGGGCGATGGATACCTATGTTGGCGGTCTGTCGAAGATGTTCCTTGCGGGCGTGGATTACACGACGCTGGTGCCGACATTCTCGAACGGCATCTGGATGCCGGAATACACCTTTATCGCCTTCCAGATGACCTT
>PNND01000376.1 GCA_013824045.1 Rhodobacter sp.
AAGCGTGTCGTCGCCCTCATCGCCTTGCAGCGTGTCATTGCCCAGATCGCCGCTCAGGCTGTCATTCGCCGCCCCACCAAACAGGCGGTCATTGCCATCGCCCCCGGACAGCGTATCCGCCCCGCCATCACCCAACAGGCTGTCGTTGCCCACACCGCCAAGCAGCGAATCCGCGCCATCCCCGCCCGCAAGCGTATCGTCGCCGTCATCACCTTGCAGGACGTCATTGCCCAGATCGCCGCTCAGGCTGTCATTCGCAGCCCCGCCGAACAGACGATCATCGCCATCACCCCCGGCCAGCGTGTCGGCCCCGGCCTCGCCCAGAAGGCTGTCATTGTCTGCCCCGCCGAACAGGCGGTCATCGCCATCGCCACCTGCCAGCGTATCCGCCCCGGCATCCCCCAGTAGGCTGTCATTGCCGATACCGCCGACAAGGGAATCCGCGCCCCCCCCACCGGACAGGGTGTCGTCGCCATCTTCGCCTTGCAGCGTGTCATTGCCCAGATCGCCCGACAGGTTGTCATTTCCGGTGCCGCCGAAAAGCTGGTCATTGTCATCGCCACCCAGCAGCGAGTCATTGCCATCGCCACCGGAAAGCACGTCATTCCCCGCGCCACCCGACAGCGTGTCATTCCCGCCCGCCTCTGCGGCGACATTCAGGGGTTGGGTGTTCACCAGATATTCGTAGAACAGACCGGAGGTCGTGGTGGTGTTCGTGCCCGAAGCGACAACCGTAAGCGATGTGTATGGGATATTGATCGTCAGCGTGCCGATGGTCGTCGGGTTGGACGACGTGCTGCCTGCGGCCCGCGCGATCTGGCCAGCGCCGTTGATCGCATAAGTGGCCGCACCGTTAAAGGTGACGCTGCCATTGGCAATAGCTGTGTTGAGGTTGATCGTGACCCCGTCGATGCGGATCGTGGCCAGTTCCGTCGTATCCAGCCCGTTGAAACGGATCTGCCCGCCCGCAATCTGCGACGATGCCGTGTGGGTATGCGTTTCGTTCGAGTCGTTGTTGCCAATCCGATAGCCGGTCAGGGTGCCGTTGTTGCCGGCCGTGCCGCTGACGCTCGAGGTTAGGTCATTCTCGTTCGATACGGACTGCACCGAAAAGTTCGACCGACCGCCCGTTCCCGTCACAGTCCCCAACGAGCCGATAACCTCGACATAGGTCGGCGTGTGGGTGATCGCTGCCCCGGCCACACCGCCGGTGATCACATCATCCCCGGCCCCGCCTTCTAGGCTGTCATTGCCGGACCCACCGTCGATCGTATCGTTGCCGATACCACCATCTACCGTGTCCGACCCATATCCGCCCTGGATCGAATCCGCCCCGTCGCCACCGAAGACAACATCATTGCCCAGCCCAGCGATGACCGTGTCATTCCCCGCACCTGCGCGGATGAAATCGCCATCCCCTGTTGTGCCGCCAAAGCCCGTCGCATCCCCCGCATCCACGCGGTCGCCGTTCGGATCGCCCGTATAGGCCGTGTTGATCAGGTCGTTACCAGCCGTGCCGTCGACAATCCCGTCGCCGACAAAGCTGCTGCCGCCTTCAAAGCCAAGCCCGTAAACCCCGACCGGCGTGTTGACGTCAAAATCGTTCGTCGAATAGGTCGAAAGGACCGCCGGATCGCCCGACCCTTCCAGCAAGGTCTGGGTTACGCCATTCGACAGACCCGTGGTCGCATGGCCGGTATAGCCGTTGGTGTAGCCGATGTTTTCGTAGATGTACTCTACACCGAAATCGCCGCCACCCGTCGCCGTGATGACAACCTGAAAGCTGTTCGTTCCCGGTCCGGTAAAGGCCGCGACATTCAACCACGTGACAGTGATCTTGCCTGTCGTCGGATCAAGATCCCAATAAATCTCCCCGCCTTTGTTGATATCCGCATCCGTCCAGAACGGCGCCAGCGAAGGTTGGCCCAGCGACAGCAAGGAGGTCGGCGTGTAGGAGGTCACCCCAGAGGCGAAGGTGATCAGACCGTTCGAACTGATGAAGATCGACGTATAGTTGGTGCCGTTGATGTTCATCCCCCCGGCCCCAAAGACCGAAGTGACGTTCACAGTCACAAAACCATCGTCAAGGTTGCCGGATACGGTCGAGGTCCGGAAGGACTGCTCGCCATAGCCCGCCGCGCCGCCAAGCCCTGAATTCATCGTTGCCATGTGACCGAGCTCGCTTTTACCTTCACGCCACAGCCCCTTGCGGGTTTGCAGCACGCGCTGAGGGAGCAGAGGCAATGGCCCCTACCCCTTTTGTGGTTATTAATGTCTGTTAATTTTGGGAAAATTGCGGCGATATTCAGCCAGATCATGGCCAGACGGTCCTGCCGCGGGACTGGGCCTCAGCGTACGGTCACGCCATGGCCCGCCCGAACCTCGGAGTCGGAGCAAAGGACAGGCGGGTCGTGCATTCCGGCCGATGCGATGAACCTTAAAGATACCACAACCACCCCCACCGCCCGCGCCGGAAGGCCGATGCCTTGCGCATGGGCCTCTTCGGACGGGGCCGTTGATGCCGCAAGGCTGGCTTACCGCCCATCAATCAGACTGCCCATCAAGGCCGCCGCCAAAGGGCTTCCCTTCCCGAACAGTTGACCGCAGGATTTCGTTTCAGTGCCCTATACTCTTTGAAAATGGAGCGATGCGCATGACCCATCCAAGCCGCCGGACCTTTCTCTTTGCCATACCGGCGCTTGCCTTGGCGTCCCCGGTCTTCGCGCAAGGGCAACCATCCATCCATGTGGTCAAGGATCCGGGCTGCCCCTGCTGCAATGCGTGGATCGGCCATCTGCGGGACAATGGCTTTGCCGTCAGCTTCGAAGAGCGCAGCGTCGAGGATCTGGCCGCCTTCAAACGTGAGCAAGGCATCCCTGATGCGCTCGTGTCCTGCCACACCGCGACGGTCGGTGGCTACACCATCGAAGGCCACGTGCCCGCCGCCGATATCCGCAGACTTCTGGCCGAAGCGCCGGATGCGATTGGCCTTGCAGTGCCCGGGATGCCCTACGGTTCGCCCGGAATGGGGCCAGAAACCGAGCGTGAGGCCTATGAGGTCATCCTCATCGGGCGGGATGGTCGTGCCACGACCTTCTCGCGCTACGAGGCGGCCTAAGCCGCCTCGGCGCGTCCGGCACCCTGCCTTATTGGCCTTTCGCCGCGAGCCAAGCATTCATCTGCGCGATCTCGGTCTCTTGCGCCGCGATCACGGCTTCGGCCAAAGCCCGGATTTCGGGATCCTTGCCAAACTCCAGTTGCACCTTGGCCATCGCCACCGCCGCCTCATGGTGCGGGATCATGCCCTTGACGAAGTCCACATCGGCATCGCCGGTGTAGGGGATCATCATATCGGCCATCATCTTGTCCATCGCAGCCGCATAGGCCTGCACCGCCGGATTGTCGGCCAATTCGGCCGGGATCATTGAGGCTGCGCCTATCATGCCCATCCCCTCCATTCCTGCCATCCCGGAATGATCCATCGTGGAATGATCCATGTCCTCCATGGTCGTCTGGGCAAAGGCCAGCCCGCCAACGATGGCTATTGCGCTGGCGGCCAGCGCGAAGAGCCGCTTTTTCATCATCATCTTCCTTGCTTTGGTTTTTGATTACGCCGGCGCAAAGCCGGCATCGGTCAGCACTGCCGCCAACCGCTCGCGCGGGGCGGTCGTGGTCACATCGACCATGTGCGTTTCGGGGTCAGCCTTCACGTCAGCCGCCGGATCGACGGATTGGATGGCCTTAGTGACACCCCGCGCGCAACCACTGCAGGTCATCGTCTCAATATGGAACTGCATGAGTACCTCCTTCTCGGTCTCGCCTCATGCTTCCTCACATAAGGTTTCCAACGGTTGTAAGGTCAAGAGCACAAGACCGTGATCCCCTTCTTTCATCAAACCGCTTGACCTTACCATCATGGGAAGGCCTATCTCGGTCAGCGGAACAGAGTCGAAAAGGTGGTCCGCCATGAACATCAGCCCGAAAACCGTGCATCGCGACCCGGCTGCGACAGTCGTTCTCGACGTCGAAGGGATGACCTGCGCCTCTTGCGTTGGGCGGGTGGAGCGTGCCTTGAAGGCTGTTCCGGGTGTCAAGACTGCGTCGGTCAACCTCGCCACCGAACGGGCCGAAGTCACGGGCCTTGAGCTAGACAGGGCAGCACTGGTCAAAGCGGTCGAGGATGTGGGCTACGATGTCGACTCGCCCCCGATTGACCTCTCCATCGAAGGGATGACCTGTGCCTCCTGTGTTGCACGGGTGGAACGCGCGCTGAAGGCGGTGCCGGGCGTCACCGATGCCACCGTCAATCTCGCAACCGAGCGGGCGCATGTAACCGGCCTTGCCGACGCGGCGGCCCTGATCCGGGCGATCGACGGGGCAGGCTATGACGCGCGGCTGGCCACATCGGCCGCTTCCGCATCCGACACGACAACAGACCGGAAGGCGGCCGAGGAAACCACCCTCAAGCGCGATATGTGGATATCGGCGGCGCTGTCCCTGCCGGTCTTTGTGCTGGAAATGGGATCGCATCTCTTCGGCTGGATGCACATGGCGGTGATGAACACCATCGGCATGCAGAACAGCTGGTATCTGCAATTCGCCCTAACCACAGCTGCACTTCTGGGCCCCGGTCGGCGGTTCTTCCTCAAGGGCTTCCCCGCTCTGGCCCGACTTGCCCCCGACATGAACAGTCTTGTCGCGGTCGGCACTTCGGCGGCTTACGGCTATTCGCTGGTGGCGACTTTTGCGCCCGGCTTGCTGCCCGCCGGCACGATCAACGTGTATTTCGAGGCCGCGGCGGTGATCGTGACCCTGATCCTGCTGGGCCGCTATCTGGAGGCCCGCGCCAAGGGCCGCACGTCCGAGGCGATCCAGCGTCTGATCGGCCTGCAGGCCAAGACCGCCCGCGTGATCCGCAACGGCGCGGTCGCTGAAGTGCCGATCGCCGACGTGCGCCCCGGCGATCTGGTCGAGGTCCGCCCCGGTGAGCGGGTTCCCGTGGACGGCGCGGTGACGGAAGGCACCAGCTGGATCGACGAAAGCATGATCTCGGGCGAGCCCCTGCCGGTGGAAAAAACCCATGGCAGCCCCGTCACGGGTGGCACAGTCAACCAGACCGGGGCCTTCACCTTCCGCGCCTCGGCGGTTGGCGAGGCCACGATGCTGGCGCAGATCATCCGCATGGTCGAAGCAGCGCAAGGCGGCAAACTTCCCATTCAGGCCTTGGTGGACAAGATCACCATGTGGTTCGTCCCGGTCGTGATGGCCATGGCCGCCCTGACCTTTGCCGTTTGGCTGATCTTCGGCCCCGATCAGGCGCTGACTTTGGGCCTTGTCAACGCGGTCGCCGTCCTGATCATCGCCTGCCCCTGTGCGATGGGCCTTGCCACGCCGACCTCGATCATGGTCGGCACCGGACGGGGGGCGGAACTTGGCGTTCTGTTCCGCAAGGGCGAAGCGTTGCAGGCCCTGCAGGACGTCCGCGTTGTGGCTTTCGACAAGACCGGAACGCTGACCATGGGCAAGCCCAGCCTGACCGACCTGCACCTTGCGCCGGGATTTGACCGTGCGTCCGTGTTGGCCACCGTCGCCGCTGTCGAAGCCAAATCCGAACACCCCATCGCCCGCGCCATCGTGGCAGCCGCAGTGGCTGAGGGGCTGGTCCTGCCAGAAGTGACCGAATTCGCCTCCCAGACCGGCTATGGCGTGCAGGCGCTGGCGGGCGGCACACGGGTCGAAATCGGCGCGGATCGCTACATGGAAAAGCTGGGTCTGGACGTGCTCCCCTTTGCCGAAGTTGCGGTGCGGCTTGCCGATGAAGGCAAGTCACCGCTTTACGCTGCCATTGATGGCAAGCTGGCCGCGATCCTTGCCGTGGCCGACAGGGTCAAGGACTCCACCCCGCAAGCAATCCGCGCCCTGCATGCGCTTGGCCTGAAGGTCGCAATGATCACCGGCGACAATGCACGCACCGCGCAGGCCATCGCCCGCGAATTGGGCATAGACGAGGTGGTGGCCGAGGTGCTGCCCGATGGCAAGGTGGCGGCGGTAAACCGCCTCAAGGCGCTTGGCCCGCTCGCCTATGTCGGGGACGGCATCAACGATGCCCCGGCGCTGGCCACGGCGGATGTGGGCATCGCGGTCGGCACCGGCACCGATATCGCCATCGAGGCGGCGGATGTCGTGCTCATGACCGGGCGGTTGACCGCCGTGTCAGACGCCATCGCCCTTTCCAAGGCCACAATGCGAAATATCCGGCAAAACCTCTTCTGGGCATTTGCCTATAACGCAGCCCTGATCCCGGTGGCGGCAGGCGTCTTGTGGCCCAGCTTTGGTATCCTTCTGTCGCCGGTCTTTGCCGCAGGGGCCATGGCCCTGTCGTCGGTATTCGTCCTTGGCAACGCGCTGCGTCTGCGGCGCTACACCCCCACACCCGTCTGAAGGAATCCCAACCCATGAACATCGGTGAAGCAGCCAAAGCCTCGGGCGTGTCGGCCAAGATGATCCGCTATTACGAATCCACCGGGCTGATCCCGGCGGCGGGACGCACGGGGTCTGGCTACCGTGTCTATTCCGACACCGAGGTGCAGATGCTGCGCTTCATACGCCGGTCGCGCGACCTCGGC
Source organism: Rhodobacter sp. (assembly GCA_013824045.1). Classification (GTDB taxonomy): domain Bacteria; phylum Pseudomonadota; class Alphaproteobacteria; order Rhodobacterales; family Rhodobacteraceae; genus Paragemmobacter. The sequence continues at coordinate 6,627 of PNND01000376.1, forward strand.
TTTCCGGTCGAAAAGATCGAGGAACTTTTGGCGCTGTGGCGCGACCGGTCCCGCCACAGCGCCGACGTCAAGCGTCTGGCGCAGGAACAGATCGACGGCCTGGAACGCAAGATCGCCGAAATGCAAGCGATGAAGGACACGCTCCAGCACCTCGCCGACGCCTGCTGCGGCGATCACCGGCCGAATTGCCCGATCCTTGTCGACCTTGGCAACGGGCCAATGCCATGAGGCTCATGCCCGAGATTGAGCTTTTCGATATATGCCATGCGGTCGCAGCTGCGCGGATACTGAAGGAAGGGCATCTCAATAACCCGTAGAACGTGAACTTCGTTCTTGGTGGGCCCGGCGGGATTGACACCTCGCCCGAGGCGATCCCCGCCCCGTTTTGCCCCTTGCCCCATGTTTGCGCTGGACCGTGACGGCAATCGGGCGGCATCCGCGGCGGATGCGGGCGGTGGCCGCGCTCATGGGCGCAGATGGCATGCGCGTGGGGATTGAGGACACCGTTTACTTTCAAAAAGTCCAACTGTCGGCGTCGAATGCCGAACGGGTTGCAGATATCGCCGCCGTTGCGCAAGCTCTGGGTCGGCGCGCGGCGACGCCCGGTGAAGCGCGCGCCAAACTTAGCCCTCCCCCGTTGACCTGAAAGGCGGACGATCGTGCAAAAGCGTAGACTTGGCGAAACCGGCATGGAGATTGCCCCCTTGGTATTCGGTGGCAATGTGCTGGGCTGGACGACGGATCAGACCGCAGGCTTTGCCGTGCTGGACGCATTCGTTGCGCATGGTTTCGATGCAATCGATACGGCGGATGTCTATTCCAGCTGGGCGCCCGGCCATACCGGCGGCGAATCCGAGGCGATGATCGGTGACTGGCTGAAAGCCCGGCCGGGCATGAAGGGCCGCGTGAAGATCTTTACCAAGGTCGGTTCGGATCTGGATCGCCCGGGCGAAAAGGGTTTGTCTGAACGCTGGATCATGCAAGCGGTGGAAAAGTCCCTGACACGGCTGGGTGTCGAGGCGATTGACCTCTATTTCTCGCACTGGCCCGATCCGGAAACATCTCAGGAAGAAACGCTGGGCGCCTTTGCCAAGCTTATGGCAGCCGGAAAGGTGCAAGCAATCGGGGCGTCCAATCTGGATGCCATCCAATTGACCGAAGCGCTGGATCTGGCGAAAAAGGGTTTGCCGCCCTATCAGGTGCTTCAGCCGGAATACAATCTCTATGATCGGGACGGGTTCGAAGGTGATCTGCGCGACCTTTGCATGATGCGCAATCTCGGCGTGGTCACCTATTTCAGCCTGGCATCCGGGTTCTTGTCGGGCAAGTACCGATCCGCCTCGGACCTCTCCAAATCGGTGCGGGGGGAAGATATCGCAAAGTACCTCAATCCCAGGGGCATGGCGCTTTTATCAGCCTTGGATGCGGTTGCCGACCGTCACGCAGCAAAGCCGGCCGAGGTTGCCTTGGCTTGGGTCATGGCTCAGCCCGGGGTCACTGCGCCGATTGCCAGTGCAACGATGGTTGCCCATGTAGACAGCTTTGCGCGTGCCGCCGAACTGGTGCTAACGAATCAGGACCTCGCGCAATTGGCAGTCTGATCGCATAGGTCCGCGGGGCTGCTCTTGTAGTGCGACTTGAATTGCTGGACGGCCGGCACTGTTGCACCGACCGTCCAGAACAGAAGTCACTTCGTCAGGTCAGTCCACATCCGCGCATAAAGCGCCTGTACATCCGGCGGACAGGTCTGCTGAAAGCGGGCCACTGCTTTGGCTGACTCGGGGATCGTCATTTCCGGTGCAGCCAG
>PNND01000287.1 GCA_013824045.1 Rhodobacter sp.
GGGGGGTGACAGATGAGCCAGCCACAGGAATTCGAGAAGGTTCTAGATCAAAGCGCGGCGACCGTTGCGCATTTCGACGAACACAGGAGCGGTTTGCGCAAGCTGCAGCATTACCTGCATTCCAACCCGGCTGCGGTGCCGATGATCGTGCTCGTCGCGCTGATCATCTTCTTTGCCGCCGCGCGGGACGGGGCGGTCTTGATGGAATTCCGCTGGCTGTCGGGTGATTTCGAAGGTCTGCGCTTCTTCTCGGCCTATACGCTGACGCTGATCATGCAGCAGGTGGCGGTGGTCGGTATCCTTGCTGCGGCGCAGACGCTTGTCATTCTGACGGCGGGCATCGACCTTGCCATCGGCGTGGTCATGGTTTTCGCCTTCGTTCTGATGGGCCATGCGGTGCTGACCTATGGCCTGCCTTGGTATCTTGCGATCATCGCAGGCTTCGCGCTTGCCGGGCTCTGCGGCTGGATCAACGGGTATCTGGTCGCCCGCCTGCGCCTGCCGCCGTTCATCGTGACCTTGGGCACATGGAACGTGTTCATGGCTGTCTGTCTGATCTATTCCGCCAATGAGACCATGCGCGAAGCCGATCTGACGGCCCTGACAACCGGGCTGCACTTCTTTGGCAACCGCTTCGAACTGGGCGGCGCGCAGATCACCTACGGTGTGATCTGCATGGTGCTGGTCTATATCGCGCTGTGGTACATGCTGAACTACACCGCATTCGGGCGCCACATCTATGCCGTCGGTGACGATCCTGACGCATCGGAATTGTCGGGTATCCGGGTGAGCCGCGTGCTGATCGGTGTCTATGCTCTGGCCGGCTTGATCGCGGCGCTGGCGGCTTGGGTGTCGATCGGGCGGAACGGGTCGATCTCGCCCTCGACCGTGACCACCGACTTCAACTTGCAGGCCATCACGGCGGCGGTGATCGGGGGGATTTCGCTGTTCGGCGGGCGGGGGTCCATCCTCGGCGTGCTGTTCGGGACGCTGATCGTGGGCGTGATGAGCATGGGCCTGAACATGCTCGGCGCGGACCCGCAATGGAAAGTGCTGCTGACGGGCATCCTGATCATCGGCGCTGTCGCAATTGACCAATGGATCCGCAAGGTTTCGGGCTGAGGGAGGGACAAGACATGGCTGAACCCATTCTGACGGCGCGCGGTCTGACCAAGCGCTATGGGCGCGTGACCGCGCTGGACCAATGCGACTTCGACCTCTACCCCGGCGAGATCCTTGCGGTGATCGGCGATAACGGGGCCGGGAAATCCACGCTGATCAAGGCGCTGTGCGGGGCCGTGATCCCGGATGAGGGCGAGATCAGGTTGGACGGGAAACCCGTCCAGTTCACCAACCCGATGCAGGCACGCGATGCCGGGATCGAGACGGTGTATCAGAACCTTGCGCTGTCCCCGGCACTGTCCATCGCCGACAACATGTTCATGGGGCGCGAGATCCGCAAACCGGGCGTGATGGGATCGGTGTTCCGGATGCTGGATCGCGCTGCGATGGAAAAGATCGCCCGCGACAAGCTCACGGAACTGGGTCTGATGACGATCCAGAACATCGGACAGGCGGTGGAAACGCTCTCGGGCGGCCAACGTCAGGGTGTGGCCGTGGCACGGGCGGCGGCCTTCGGGTCCAAGGTCGTGATCATGGACGAACCCACCGCCGCGCTGGGGGTCAAGGAAAGCCGCCGCGTGCTAGAACTGATCCAGGACGTCAAAAAGCGCGGGCTGCCGATCATCCTGATCAGCCACAACATGCCGCATGTGTTCGAAGTGGCCGATCGCATTCACATCCACCGTCTGGGCAAGCGGCTGTGCGTGATAGACCCCAAGGAATACACGATGTCGGATGCCGTGGCCTTCATGACCGGGGCCAAGGTGCCGGAACATGTGATCGCCTGAACGGGCATTCTGATTGCAGGGGAAAGGGGGCCGAGAGGCCCCCGTTTTCTTGCTCCAAAGGCGGTTTGCCCTGATGCATTGGCCTGACGGGCGCCGCCGGGTCGGGCGCAAGAGCAGGCGCTATACTGCGGGGGCGTGGGCAGCCAGTTCTTCACAGCGCGTTAACCTTAACAGGCGGCAAAGGCAGCGCGCGTCTGCACAGCCGTCTGCACCGGCTGTCTGCACCGGCAGCTGCACTGGGTTTCTCCCGAAAATCGCAGGGTAAACCCAGCGCCCGCAAGGGCTTAGCGGTCTAGCCCCAGTTGCCGATCCACCGAAAGCCGCCCCGGCCCCGCCACGATCAGCGCAAGGAAACAGGCCGCCCAGAGCCCATGCGTCTGCCATGCGCCGGGATAGACGAACACTTGGATCACCGCCGTCATCACCAGCAACCCCAGCGCCGAAAGCCGGGTGCACAGGCCCAACACCAGAAGGACAGGCAGCACATGTTCCGCCACCGTCGCGGCGACGGCGGCAATGTCGGACGGGATCAGTGGCAGGGCATATTCATGTTCGAACAGGAACCACGTGCTGTCGGCAATGCGCCAGCCATCCAGCTTGGTCTGGCCCGAGGCGAAAAAGACCGCCGCCGGAAAGACGCGCAGGGCCAGCGCCGCCGCATCCCATGGCAAGCTGCCCAGCTTGCTGTTGATTTTCCTGATGAATACCGTCGTCTTGGCCATGATCTATCCTTGTTGCGCGATCCCGGTGATCGCCCCCGCCCGCATCAGAAGCGACAGAAGGCGCGCGGGATCTGCGCCTTCGGCCCGTGTTGCCGCCTCCAGCAGGGTTTCGCCGCGCATCAGCGCGGACTGAAACCCAGCCTCGCCCGGAGACAGGGCGATGACCGGAACCTGATCGGCGCGGTCGCGCAGGATCAGCGCATCTTCGGCCCGGTCGGCGCGCAAAGGCCCGGTCTGCACCGCGCCCGGCTGGTTGGCCTGCCAGATCGTCACCACGGCGTGGCGCGACCGGATCAGCCCAACCGACGGGTGCAGCACCAGCTTGAACCGCGCCGGATCCGCCGCCGCTAGTGCCAGATCGGCGGGCGTCACGGATGGCATATCGGCGGCGTGATAGGCGATCCCGCGCTGCCATTCCAGCCGGGAAACATCGGGCAGATAGGGCAGGGACCGCACCGGGGGAAAGCCCTGCAAGAACCGCGCAAACCCCTCACCCCAAAGGAAAAGCCGGGGCGAGGCCGGAGGATAGGCTTCGATATAGAGCCGCGCCATGGCAGTGAAGAACTCAACCCCCACCAGACGTTCCACCACCGGAAAGCGGCGGGCAAGCGCGCGGGTCAGGCTGTGGGCCACGTTGTTGCGATAGACGGCAAAACGCTGGGTGGCCTCATCCGGGGCCTGTGCGGTTGTGCCGGGGGGAAGGGTGCCGGTGAACAGGCCCGCACGGAAGGCGCGGGTGAAGTCAGCATGCGTGGGCATGGCGCATCTCGGCCTGGGTCAGGATGGCGGCGGCGCGTGCGGCCTCGGCCAGCAGGATGGAAAACTCGGGAACGTCATTGTCCCATTCGATCAGCGTGGGCAGGGCACCCGCGCGGGCGATGGTCCGGCTGTAGAGTTCCCAGACCGGATCGGCGACCGGGCTGCCGTGATCGTCGATCAGCAGGGGACCGGAGGGCAGGGCCTCGGTCGCATGGCCGCCCAGATGCACCTCGCCCACCGCCGCCAGCGGAAAGGCGGCCAGCCAATCCTGCGGATCGGTCCGGTGGTTGGTGCAGGAGACGAAGACATTATTCACGTCCAGCAGAAGGCCGCACCCCGTGCGGCGGGCGATCTCGGCCAAGAACTCCGTCTCGGCCAGCGTGGATTGGGCGAAAAGCACATACGTCGACGGGTTTTCCAGCAAGAGCCTGCACCCCAGCGTGGCCTGCACCTCATCCACATGGTCGCAGACCAGTTGCAGCGTCTCAGCCGTGTAGGGCAGGGGGAGAAGGTCGTTGAGGTAATCGGTCTCATGGCTGGACCAGGCCAGATGTTCGGAAAAGCTGGCGGGTTGATAGCGAGTGATCAGGTCGCGCAGGCGCGCAAGATGGCCTGCATCGGGGCGATCCGGCCCGCCGATGGACAGGCCCACGCCATGCAGGGAAAGCCCGTAATCCTGCCGCAACGCGGTGAGTTGCCGGTGCGGCGGCCCGCCCGCGCCCATGTAGTTTTCGGCATGCACCTCGAAGAACCCCAATTGGGGCCGGGTGTCGCGGATTGCGGCGAAGTGTTCGGGCTTGAAGCCGAGGCCGGGGGCATTTGGCAGGGGCATGGTGGGTAACCTTGAACCAAGGGAAGGGCCGGGGTGGGGGAGTGCCACCCCGGCGCCGAGATCAGGATTCGATCGCTTCGAGCGAGCCCATGCCGTTCGGGGTTTCCATCGTCACGCAGGTGCCGGCGGGAACGAGTTTCCAGGCATTGCCTTGATAATCGGTGGTCGAGGTGCCGGCGCAAGTGGTGCCCGGTCCGGCGGCGCAATCGTTTTCACCCGCAAGGGCCACGCCGTAGCATTTTTCCATCCCTTCCTGGGCATGGGCGGTGGCAGCGGCCATCGTCAGCGCGGCGGCCAGCGTTGCGGTCAGGGTGAGGGTTTTGTCGAACATGGTCATGGGTCTCTCCGTCTGTGAACTTGGGTTTGAGCCTTGGGCCGTGTGCCGGCCAAGGACCGTCGTGGTCCTCGGAGCGTCCATTCGCGGCGGGGGCGGGGTGCGTTACCGGTGATCACGCATCGGTGTTCAATCGGGGGCAAACAGGTGCGAAGGCTTTGCGTTTCTGAAACATTTGCGAAAGACTTTGCGATGCTGCTGTAACAGTCGGCCCATGCGCGGCGAAGGGACCATCGGAATGACAAGTCGTGAAGCCGAATGGTCAGCGCTGCTGCGGGCAGCGATGGAAGGGGACGGGCGCGCCTATGCCCGCTTCCTTGTCCTTGTCACACCTGTTTTGCGCGGCATCGTCCCGGCGCGGGGATGGGCGCTTGGGCCCGAGGGGCAAGAGGATGTGGTGCAGGAGGTGTTGATCGCGATCCACACCAAGCGCCACACATGGGATCAGTCGGCGGCGCTGTTGCCGTGGTTGTATGCGGTGACACGGCACAAGGTGGTGGATGCGTTCCGGCGGCGGGGGGCATCGGTGCATCTGCCCATCGACGATTACGCCGATGTGCTGGAGGCCGAGGCAGTGCCGGATGCACTGGCGGTGCGCGACAGTGCAGTGCTCATCGGGCAGTTGGATGCGCGGTCGGCGGCGATTGTGCGGGCGGTCAGTCTGGACGGGCAAAGCACCGCCGAAGTGGGCGCGCGATTGCAGATGTCGGAGGGGGCGGTTCGGGTGGCTTTGCATCGCGCAATCCAGCGGATGGCGCGGCTGGCAAAAGGAATGGAATGATGAAGACGGAAGACCTGATCGGCATATTGGCAGCGGACTCGGTGCCGCCCCCGATGCTGCGGCCCAAGCGGATTGCGGGACTGGTGCTGGTTGTGATGGCCGTGGCGGTGACGCTGTTCCTGTGGAGCTTCGGCATTCGCGACTCGGTCGCGCAGGCGATGATGCAGCCACAGGTGGCAGCCAAGACGCTGCTGCCCTTGGCGCTTTGCGCCATCGCCCTGCCGTTTGCGCTGGTGCAGATGCGCCCGGGTGCGGCGCAGGTGGTGCGGTTGCGCTGGTTGGCGGTGCCGCTGGGCGTGGCGGCGGGGCTTTGGCTCTGGGCCTTTGTGACTCTGCCTCCGGAGGCGCGGTTCGTGGAGGTGTCGCCTTTTTCGCTGACGGAATGTCTGGGCCTGATCTCCGGCCTGTCGCTGCTGCCCTTGGGCGTGCTGCTGCTGATGATGCGGCGGGGGGCGAGTGCTGCGCCGATGCGGGCGGGGGCGATGGCGGGGCTGGGCGTGGCAGGCGGGATCGCGGCGGGCTATTCGCTGTTCTGCGTGATGGACAATCCGCTGTTCTATGTCACCTGGTATGGGGTGGCGATTGCGGCCATCACCGCGCTGGGTGCTGTGGCGGGCGGGTGGCTCTTGCGCTGGTAAGGCGGCACGCGGTCAGAACCACTGCCCCGGCTCCATAAGGCCAAGGTCCATCAATTGCTGCGAATGCCATTGGAACCGGGTGGAATTGTGCCATTGGAAGGTCTTGATATCCCATTTTGAACCGGGATTGGCCTTGAGCGCCTTGGCAGTCCGGAAGGAACAGACGGTGGCGGTCAGGTTGTTGTGCCATGGGCAGGCGTAAGTGTTGTATTCCTCATCGTTGAAGGTAAAGTCGGGGCGCAGGATCAGCCCCTTCTTCGCTTTGAACACGGAGATGCGGTCGATCTTGCGGCGGGTGGGGGGGACGTGTTCCTCGAACCGCCAGCGCAGGCCGCCGAAGAAATCAAGTTGCCGCTCCTTGGGATGCCAGTGGTTGTCGGCATCCTGCCGGGCAAGGGCGTAATAGCCGGACCGATCGAGATGGGCGTTTTCCAGACTGACCGCGCCGGGAAAGCGGTCAAGGTCGCCGGCATAGAGGTCGATCACATAGGTCAGCATCGCATCGCGCCGTTCTTCGGCATGGAAGGCGATCAGGTCGCGCACGGTGCGGGCTTCGCAGAACGGATAGAACAGGTATTCGCCGTTGAAGCAGTAATACATCCACAGGCCGGGGAAGGCGTCGATCAGCGGATTGACCGCCGCCATCATGGCGTTTTCGGCATGAACGTCATGGGTGATGCGGTGGACCTTGTCCTCCAGCCCCTTGGGCGTGGCGATCTCTGCCGGGGCGAGCATCAGAACATCACGAAAGCCTGCCTGAAGGTGATGGCGCAGGGTCGTGTCCACCTCGATGGGATCTTCCGCAAGGATGATCGCCATGGGACCCTTGAGCGGCGGTTGGGACGCCGCCGCGCTGATGTAGGATGACACGCTGTCAAATTGCATGGACCTGCCCCAAGTCCGAACCCGATACCCTGTGCCCCGGTCGTTGCCGGGCTGTAACGGCGTACAGAGTCCGGCATGGGCCGGGGCAATGCAACCCCCCGCGCGCGAGGCGATCACGAAAATGCCGGATCATTGCAGAGAGGCGGCGTTTGCGTGTATGGGGCGGGCTGCGGAACAGGGGTGCGCCATGGCGGAACCGAAGAAGCTTTTCATCAAGACTTATGGCTGTCAGATGAACGTCTATGACAGCGAGCGCATGGTCGAGTCGCTGGGCGCCGAAGGCTATGTTACCACCGAGGTCGCCGAAGAGGCGGATATGGTGCTGCTGAACACCTGCCATATCCGCGAAAAGGCATCGGAAAAGCTGTATTCCGATCTGGGCCGGTTGAAGCCGCTGAAGGCGGCGAAGCCAGGAATGAAGATCGGCGTGGCAGGCTGTGTCGCGCAGGCCGAGGGGGCTGAGATTCAGCGAAGAATGCCGCTGGTCGATCTGGTGGTGGGGCCGCAAAGCTATCACCGCTTGCCCGCGATGATGGGCGATCTGGCGCAGGGTAAGACCGCCATCGAGACTGATTTCCCGCCCGAGGACAAGTTCGACCATCTGCCTGAGCGCAAGGTGCTGCGCGGCCCTTCGGCGTTTCTGACGGTGCAGGAAGGTTGTGACAAGTTCTGCGCCTTTTGCGTGGTGCCTTATACGCGCGGGGCCGAAGTCAGCCGCCCGGTGGACCGCCTGCTGACCGAGGCGCGGGGGTTGGTGGAGAAGGGCGTGAAGGAGATCACCCTTCTGGGCCAGAACGTGAATGCCTATCACGGCGCGGGCGAGGGCGGGGCATGGGGCCTTGCGCGGCTGGTCCGGGCTTTGGCACGAATCGACGGGCTGGAGCGCATCCGCTACACAACATCCCATCCCAACGACATGGAAGATGACCTGATCGCCGCACATGGGGATGAGGCGAAGCTGATGCCCTATCTGCATCTGCCGGTGCAATCGGGCAGCGACCGTATCCTGAAGGCGATGAACCGCAAGCACACGCGGGATCAGTATTTTCTTCTGATCGAACGCATCAGGGCGGCGCGGCCCGATATTCTGCTGAGTTCGGATTTCATCGTGGGCTTCCCCGGTGAGACGGATCAGGATTTCGCCGATACGATGGACCTGATCCGCACGGTCGGGTTCGGGTCTTCGTTCAGCTTCAAGTATTCCGCCCGTCCCGGCACGCCGGCGGCCGAGAAGGAACCTGTTGCGGCCGAGGTGGCGGATGCGCGGTTGCAGGAGTTGCAGGCGCTGATCACCGCGCAGCAACGCGCCGCGCAAGAGGTAATGGTCGGGCGCGAAGTGGGCGTGATCTATGAAAAGCCGGGCCGTCTGCCGGGGCAGATGGTGGGCAAATCCGACCATCTGCATGCGGTGCATGTGGATGATCCGGACGGGCGGATCGGCGATCTGGTGCGCGTGCGGATCAAGGCGACATCGTCCAATTCACTGGCCGGGCAGCGCCTGTAATCCGGCGAAGGCTAGGGGCGAAGCCGCGAAGGATTGTTTCTGATTGGGAAAC